>JBBQYF010000008.1:0-27692 GCA_038208955.1 Elusimicrobiota bacterium | reverse complement strand
TTGGACTCGTAAAGTTCGAAGGTTTATTAGGAGATCAATATCGTTAGAGGGAACCGGTCGGTCCAAAGGAGCTGACCGGGTTACGATTTCATGCCAGGGAATGGCCAGACGCTGGTATTTCATCTCTAAAGCGGGAATGGTCTCCGCCTTTAGTTCCCCGGAATTGCCGAGATAAGCCAACGTTTTGTGCTTTGGTTTTCCGAAACTATCGCGGTACGAATGAACCAGGTAGGCTTGCCGTAGGCCAAACTTGTTCCGCTTCCAACGAATAAAAGCCATTAATCACCCATGTTGGGCACTACAATTCCAGGAGTCTTTGAATCAGCCGGGAAGTCTCACTTTGATCTCGCACATAATAGGTGGCTTGAGAGCCTTTTAGGTGACCTACGCGAATTGCTATCCCCCGTTTACGCACCACCGCGAAAGCGTCCTCATCAGTGGTATCATCGCCAATATAAAATAAGAACGTGTCGGCAGGGTAGGGTTCTGCTAGGTAAAGCACTGCGCTTCCTTTGTTCCATCCGACCCCTGGCCGGATGTCCAAAGACTGCTTTTCGCGCAATATGGTGAATGGATTCAGTCCCCGGTAGGTATCGCATACCTCGCGTACTCTGTGCACAGCAATTTTTTTCCCTTTCGCATCCGCCTTTCGGTAATGCACGCTGACCGTCCACTTCTTATTTTCGATAATTACGCCGGGGATTGCCTTAACGACCTTACGCAGCTTGGCGGTGAGTTTGCGTAGTTTGGCTTGGGCTTTCAAGGCCGCGGGATGAATCCAGGTTTTTTGCGCCGATTGAATTTCAAACCCGTGATTCCCCGCGTAAGACAACTCCGGTAAACCAATGTGCGGACGTAGGAAGGTCAGCGCCCGGCCTGAGATAATACCCACGTGGCAGTGAGGCCGGTGAGCCAGCAGCTTTAAGTTTCCTCTCATGCCCGGATCCAGATGAGCTTCTGCCGGATTGCGCACGAGCGGTGCCAGTGATCCATCGTAGTCAAAGAAAAGCAACCTTTTAGAGGCTTTATGAAACTTCGCCGCCACCTGTCGCCAATTATTCCAAAGCAGCTGCATCGCTCAGCCTAGCACAGAGCAAAAAGGCTTTTTCATAGGATAATATTCTTCATTTGCGCATGCCCTGTTTCTTTGTATTTATATAAATTTTCATCAGCGCGGTTGAGCAAATTTTCGATCGTACTCGGACTGGCCGGATCAAAATATGAAACTCCTAAGCTGAGCGAAAGCCGGTATCGCCGGGCTGCACCGGCATTGATGGTGCCGATCTGGGCCGCCAGTCGGTCCCGATAAATCGTCTCGTCATGAGGGGTTGAGTCCGTGGCTACCACAGCATACTCGTCGCCGCCCATTCGTGCGACGATATCCGCCTCCCGAAATGTCGCGCGCAAGGCATTGGCCCCTTCGATAATGGCGCGGTCGCCCTGAGTATGCCCGAGGGTATCGTTAATTTCCTTAAGGTGGTCGAGATCTGCAAAAAAGAGCAGAAAACCGCGTTGCGTTCGCTTGGCAGTGGCGAGGTGCTGCTCCGCCAAAGCCAAAAATCCGCGCCGGTTGTGTAAATTGGTTAAGGCGTCATGGGTGGACAAGGTGCGCAAAACTTCTTCAATTTCTTCGCGACGCGCAATTTCGTTCTCGAGGCGACTGTTCGCGGCGGATAATTCCTTAGTCCGTTCTTGAATTCGCCATTCGAGCTCGTCGTAGGATTTCCGAAGCGCCGTTTGCGCCTGACGCCGCTCTGTAATGTCGACGACGAAACAAACACAATAGGGCTCGGCATCCTCCATTAAAACCGAGCCGACGAGAACAGGAATGCGACTGCCGTTTTTGCGTAGATATTCTTTTTCAATCGGCGGACAAAATCCGTTATCGTGCAAGCAGCGCATGGCCCATTCATCGATCGCGCGATATTCGATCGGGGTCATCTGCGAACCTCCAATCACTTTCGCGTTTAGATCGGCTCGCGAATATCCCATCATTTTCAAAAAAGCATCATTGGCTTCGAGAATATTACCAGCAAGGTCAACGATCATAAAACCGATAATATTGGCGTTCACGAGTCGCTTAAACCGGCCCTCGCTGATGCGCAAGGCTTCGCCGGTTTCTCGGTGCTTTGTGACTTCCACCTCCAGGGACTCGACCACGTGCGAAAGTGTCGATGTGCCTTCCGCAACGCGGCGTTCCAATTGAACGCGTGCTTCTCGCAATTCGGCTTCCACGCGACGTTGTTCGGATATCAGAATCGCCATGGCCAGCATGGTAATGCTGATCACGCCTGTAAACACTTGAGCTAAGATAAGCGATGCCCCGGCATCGGCCACAATGAACGGCCCATGACCATGAATCGTGCCATAAGCGGCCGTAATCGACATCAGCGCCAGCAGCGTGGCGACGACCCGCGAATCAAACCGGCTGGCGCCCCAGATTAAGGGAGGTATGCAAAGAAATTCCAAAGGATAATGCACCTGCCAGGTGTGATTGCCAAATAAGGTTATGCCCAAGAGCACGACGCTTGCCAGCAAGGCCAGGGCTTCCGGCGTTTTTTTCCAATCCCAACGATGGTTGTTGGCCCAAAGGAGTAAAAAAGGCGCCCAAATTAAATCGCCTCCCGCGTCTCCCATCCACCAGGTCGTCCACAAGGCGCGCCCGATCGACCAAGGCTGATGGCCGATAATAATCAGGCTGGCGACACCGATCGTCGCGCTGATCATCGTGCTCCCGAGAGCGGCGCCGATGGCCATTTTAAACAAACTACGCACATGCTCGACCGCCCGAATGCCACCCGCAAAACGGCGCACCCAATAATTACCCGCCAAAGCCTCGAGCGTATTGCCGATCGCGATGCAGAGCGATAAAAATAAGGGCGTGGGTGTCGTCCAGTTCACGATAAAGGCGCCGATGAATATTCCCGGCCAGGCTTGCGTGCCGAAAAGCAGCAGCGCGGCCAAGGCAACTCCGGTCGGCGGCCAAACGGCCGTAACATTGTTGTGCACGATGGCCAAGTGAAGGCCCCATTTTCCAGTGAGGTAGTAAACGATCCCGACGAGCAACGGGACGAGGAGGCGACGCGATGAAGAGGGAGACAATTTAAACATGGCCCAGCTTAACTCAAAAAATCGGCGCCACCACGAGTGTGCTGCCGGTTTGTTCGTCAAATGAATTTCCAGCGGTCCCAATGAGAATCAAATGGTCCCGGGATTTTCGGAGGAACACTTTGCGCGCACCGCCCGGCAACAAAAAGAGGGAAGGACCCGTTGTTGATCCGAGTCCCAGTTGCTTTTTCGGGACAAGCTGCTGAATTTTTTCCAGGATCGAGTTCGAAGGTAATTCTTTGCCGGTTCGCCGGGCGTCGAGCAAACTTTGAATTTCAAAATCTTCCCGGCCTCCCGCCGAGATCAGTGAAATAAAACTTACGGCTGTGGAATTATCGCTTCCTTCGATCACCACATAATGCAAATCAATGACACGGCCATAGGAATCGATCGTATAAATCGGTCCGATCAATGGAACCTTTGATTTGAAGGGTCGCGGCGGCGGCGTGGCTCCCTGAAATTCTTTTAGAAGGCCGCAGACTTCTTTAATCTGCGAATTGTTCCCGGGGTTACCGCAGCCTATTTTTCCCAAGTAGTATCCGATGACCGCCGGGTTCAAATCCGGTATCGTCCCGATCGCAAGTTTCACGGCGGGAGAGGGCAGGGCTGGCACTGCGATCGGTGGGCGCGCCGGCGGAGGCGCAGGCGTCACAACCACCGGCGTGGGTGGCGGAGTGGACACCGGCTGGACCGGAACTGGCGTTATGACGGGCACAGGACTAAAGGGCGAATGGACGACCGTGCTCGTCGGGGCTTTATTCTCCGTCGGCAAGGCGGACATGGAGGTCCCGCTCAATTTTTTGTCGAGGGCTGCGAGCAACTCGGACGGCGGTTGTTTAAATGAAACGACGATAAATCCCTGTTTCAATTCGCGGATTTCAAGAGACTGGGTTAATCCTTTCTCTTTCGTGAGAACGGGCTTCGCAAAAAGCATCGCCTGATCGCGTTCGGAATCGCTGCGGTACTGAAAGACCAAGAGACTCCCTCTTTGCGACCCGCATTGAAATGATTGCGCCGACTTTGAACTGAGAGGGGGCAAGACGATCGCGTAACGCTTATAGTCGTAAAGCATCCCGGTCTTAGGCCCGGCCAGATAGATGCCCGAAATTAAGCGGCATCCGGCGGGGATTTCTCCAGTCGAAAGCTCAAACGATTGGGCGCTCGCCGCTGCAAGCGTCACGAGGAGGGATAGGGATAGCGAGGCAAGAAGTCGAGAATTCACAGTTATAAATGTAAGTGATTTCAATCCTAGGCTGCAACAGTCATCATAACCCATTTGACCCTGTAACCTTCTAGGAAGGTGGATGTCCAAGTAAAAAAGGAGGTGCATCAACATGTTAAATTGGTCCGTGACGTTTTTCGTGATAGCCATCATTGCAGCGGTTCTGGGATTCACCGGGATTGCCGCAGGCGCCGCCGGAATAGCCAAAATTCTTTTCGGTGTTTTCCTTGTATTGTTCTTAGTGAGCTTAATCTTCAGGCCCGCCAGAACGATATAGACAACGTTCTGCTCGACGATAAAACCCTCCTGATAGTGATCAGGAGGGTTTTATTATTTACGCGGGGTCCGGATATTACCGGGAGTTACCTTCCCCAGGCTCGACTGTCCCATGTAATGCCCAAAGGGGTAAATCTCTTAAGGAGGTCTTATGGCTAGATCAGAAACACATGACGTACTTGAAGCAGAAAAAGGGAAAAATTTAAGTCCCCGTTCACTTCATCTCCGGCTACGCGTGGTAGAAATCGTGACGTTACTTTCATTGTTACTTAACCTCGCGCTTTGGTATTTTGCCGGCCACGTGAACAACAAGGTCGAAGATGTGGCTTATAACGCCGGACAAACCACCCCCAAATAAAGGAGATCAACGATGGACTTAAAAAATGAACGCGGCGCAACGGGCAGTTATTTTTTACTCTGGTTGCTCGGAGTCCCTTTGCCGATCCTGCTAGTGATCAGCATGTTTCGCGGCTGCAATTAACGGCTAAAGCAAGGATCACTATAACGTAACTAGGAAAGTGACATGGGAGAGTCCCCTCAAATCTTGAAGATACGCTGCAAGCGTTACAGCGCTTACAGCTGAGGGGACTCACTCTTTCGACGTCATCCGCCTGCAGCATATCTCTTCTTCCGTCAAAGCTAGGCCCCCCATCGATTAAGAAACCACGGCCGCCCGCCGTGCCCGTGCCAGTGGTTTAGTCCTGAGGATTTTTTCTGGAAAGGATATCTAAGACGGTTTGCCTGAACGCTTTAGAGTCGAAAGGTTTTTCCATGTAGCCCCGGACGTTCGCGGTGGGTTCAAACACTTCGCGCATGTGCCCTTTGGCGGTCAAAATAATAATCGGTATTTCTTGCGTGGTCGGTTGGGTGAGCAAGTGCTTGCTGACGGCGTAACCGTCTTTTTCCGGCATCATCACGTCGAGAATGATAAGGTCGGGATGCTCCTGCTCCGCCGCCGCGATGCCTTGTAGCCCATCGTTGGCTTCAAATACTTCGTGACCGTCCTTTTCAAGCAAGAAGCGGACAAGATCGACGACGTCTTTATCATCATCAACAACGAGGACGCGAGACATGCAGCTCCTTTTTAGGACTTATTTCACCAAATTGCAACGGCTGATCCAACCCGTTCACGGCGGGCGCTTTGCCCATACGTTTTTGGCTTGCCTCAACCTATCAAATGCCTTTGGGGCGTCGATGATAGGAACGCGTTTATTATTGTGAAGGGACGGGGGACGGCGTTGTGGAGGTGCTGATCACCGTGTCTGACGATGGCGACACTAGGACATTGGAAGGCAATCCTGTTGAAATGGCCGGGGTCTGAAACGCTGTGGCTGCCGCGAAGGGCACCGGCCCAATTGATTGGGCCGTCCATCCGCCGCCGAGCGCTTTGTAGAGTGTCACGAGATTTTCTAACCGTAGCAACTTCACCGAAATTAATTCCTGCTGCGCGCCGTACATGGCGCGCTGCGACACAATCACGGATAAGTAATTGTCCACGCCCGCTTTGAAGCGCATATCGGAGAGTCGGTACGTTTCGCTGCTGGCGTCTACGAGCGCCTGTTGCGCGGCCAACTGCTCATCGAGCGTTCGGCGGCCCGCCAAGGAGTCGGAGACTTCACGAAAAGCGCTCTGAATCGTTTTCTCATAATGCGCAATCTCGATTCTTTTTTGGATGTTGGCTAAATCGAGATTGGCAAAATTCGCCCCAGCGGCAAAAATCGGCATGCTCACTTGCGGGTTGAATACCCAGGCTTGCGAGCCGTTTTGGAAGAGCCCGTTTAACTGCGTGCTCGCTGTTCCAAAATTGCCGGTCAGCGAAATGCTCGGAAAAAATGCCGCGCGCGCGGCGCCGATGTTGGCATTGGCGGCGATCAATTGATGTTCGGCGGCGCGCACGTCCGGCCGGCGGGTCAAAATGTCCGAGGGAAGACCTTCCGGTAAATCGGTCAGGACACCTTGATCATTGAACGCCACCGCCGGTGGTAAATCAACCGGGAGCGGCCCTCCCAAGAGGAGCACCAGCGCATTTAAGTCTTGCATCACGAGGCGCGTGTATTGCGCGAGGTTCACGCGGGCCGTATCGACAGCCGTTTCCGATTGTCGCAAGTCGAGCGCGGTCGTCACGCCGGCCTCGAACCGGCGCTTGGTTAGATCATAAGACGCTTTCTGGCTCGTGAGGGTGTCTTGTGTCAACCGCAAAAGATCCTGATCGGCCAACCAGGTCAAGTAGGCGACCGCGACTTCCGAAACCAACGTGATCTGCGCGCTCGTTCGGGTCTCGGCGTAGCCAAAATAAAGCTCGAGCGCGCGTTTGTTCAGACTGCGGATGCGGCCGAACAAGTCGAACTCGTAAGCCGTGAATCCGAGGCCGGCCGCGTAAGTATGCGTGGTTAAGGGTTGACCGGGAATGTTGTAAAAATTGGGTTGGCGCTGCGCGACCTCGTTCGCCGTCGCGTTGATTGTGGGGAAGAGGTCGGACCGCTGGACTCGGTACTGCGCGCGTGCCGCAGCGACGTTCAAGGAAGCGATCCTAAGATCGCGATTATTGACGAGCGCATAGTCAATAAGTCGCCTAAGTCGCGCATCCTGAAAAAAATCGTGCCAGCCGATGTCGGCCGTGGCGGGTGGAGGCACCACCGGCGTTTCGCCTGGCCAAGCCGCCGCTACCGGTAAGACGGGCCGGTCGTAGAATGGCGCCAGCGTACAGCCGTTCAATACCAGCAGTCCGCAGATCGGCGCCATCCATCGAAGCAGCGATTTCACGCGCGGGTAGTCCTTTGTGCGGCCGGCACGCGCGTGACGTAGCGTCGAACAGCGACAAAGAAGACCGGGACAAAAAAGATTCCCAATACGGTCGCCGTCAGCATTCCCCCAATGACACCCGTCCCGATCGCGACGCGTCCGCCGGCGCCGGCGCCGCTGGAAATGGCCAGCGGCATAACGCCCAGCATAAACGCTAGCGACGTCATCAGAATCGGCCGTAGGCGCTGGCGTGCCGCCTGGACAGTCCCTTCGAGGAGATCAATGCCGCGGTCGACATTTTCCTTGGCAAACTCGACGATCAAAATGGCATTTTTAGCGGAAAGCCCAACGGTGGTTAACAATCCCACCTGAAAGAAAACATCGTTCGATAGACTGCGCAGGAGCGTGGCTAAAATCACGCCGGCGACGCCGAGCGGGACGACCAGCATCACCGCGACCGGGATCGACCAACTTTCGTAAAGCGCTGCGAGACATAAAAAAACGACGAGCAAAGAAACCAAGTAAAGATTTCGCGCCTGCGATCCCGATAGACGTTCTTCATACGATAAGCCGGTCCATTCATAACCGATCCCCGGGGGCAATTTAGCCATTAACCGGGCCAGCGCGTCCATGGCGTCGCCCGTGCTTTTTCCCGGCGCCGGAGAGCCGAGAATTTCAATCGACGGGGTGCCATTGTAGCGGTTAAGTTTCGGTGGACCGTACCCCCAAGCTCCCCTTGTAAACGCCGAGAAGGGAACCATTTGACCGGCGGCGTTGCGCACGTACCATTTACCCACGTCTTCGGGAAGCATTCGCGACGTCTCATTTCCCTGAAGAATGACTTTTTTGACGCGCCCACGATCAACAAATTGGTTGATATAGGATGATCCCCAAGCATCGGAAAGCACCTGGTCGATATCGGACGGCGCGACGCCCAAGGCCCCGGCTTTTTCCCAATCAATGCGCAGTTTGTACTGGGGCTCGTCATTCAGACCGTTGGGACGCACGCCGGCCAGCATCCGGTCCTGGGAAGCCATCCCGAGCAGTTGGAATTCAGCCGCGACCAGTTTGTCATGACCTAAATTCCCGCGGTCAAGGAGCTGAACATCAAAACCCGTCGCATTGCCGAGCTCAAGCACCGCCGGCGGGGCGAACGCAAAAGCGAAGGCGTCTTTGATGGAGAAAAAATACCCCATGGCGCGACCGGTGATCGCCTGAACCGCCATCTTTGAACGCCGCCGCTCCGACCAATCTTTCAATTTCACGAAAGCAAGACCCGAACTTTGGCCATGGCCCCCGAAGCTAAATCCCGAGACGGTAAAAATCGAAGCGACGGAATCCTTTTCCTGGTTCAGCATGTAATCGCGGATTTGCGCGAGCACTTTTTCCGTGCGCTCAAGCGTCGCGCCCGCGGGTGTGTTAACCTGCACAAAGAAAAGACCCTGATCCTCCTCCGGCAAAAAGGATGTTGGGATGCGGAGAAAGAGCAGCGACATCACCGCCACGACTCCCAAATAAATCCAAAGATATTTCTTCGTTTGGCGAGTAATCGTCGAAACGGTCCGCGCGTATTTGTCGTTGCTTTGCTTAAAGTGGCGGTTAAACCAGGTAAAAAACCGGTTTAAATCCTGTTCATGCGTTTGCGTGGGCGGCAAAAGCAACGTCGCGCACAGCGATGGAGTAAAAATCATCGCGACCAAAAGCGACAAGCTCATGGCCGAGACGATCGTAATCGAAAATTGCCGGTAGATGACCCCGGTCGATCCACCAAAAAAAGCCATGGGCAAGAACACCGCGGCGAGCACCAGCGCGATGCCGACAAGCGCGCCGGTAATTTGATCCATCGACTTACGCGTTGCCTCCTTCGGCGACAAATGCTCCTCGGCCATAACGCGTTCGACGTTTTCCACAACGACAATGGCGTCGTCGACGAGCAAACCGATTGCCAGGACCATGCCGAACATCGTCAGCGTGTTGATGGAATAACCCGCCGCCTGAAGAATGGCGAAGGTTCCGAGTAGCACAACCGGCACGGCGATCGTCGGGATCAGGGTCGCGCGAAAGTTCTGCAAGAAGAGATACATAACAAGGAAGACGAGGAACACGGCTTCGAACAGCGTCTTGACCACTTCTTCAATCGAGACTTTAACAAAGGGCGCCGTATCGTAGGGATAGGAGGCCTCGAGTCCTGGCGGGAAAAAAGGCACGAGCTTGGCCACCGTAGCCCGCACCGCCACCGCAGTATCCAGCGCATTGGCGCCGGCGGCAAGCTTGATCGCGAGTCCGGAAGCCGGTTTGCCGTTAAATTCACTTTTGACCGCGAAACTTTCGCCGCCGAACTCGATGCGGGCCACGTCTTTCAATCGGACTTGGGAACCACTCGCCGTTACACGCAGGAGAATGCGTCCGAATTCCTCTGGAGTCGTAAGCAATGTGGGGCCGACGATCGTGGCATTGAGCTGTTGACCTCGGACCGACGGCAACCCGCCCAGTTCACCCGAGACAACCTGGACGTTCTGAGCGCGAATCGCATTGCCGACATCGATCGACGTGAGACCATAATTGTTCAAGCGTGCGGGATCGAGCCAGATGCGCATCGCATACTGCGCACCAAAGAGCTGGTAATCGCCCACGCCGGGTGTCCGGCTGACAGGATCTTGGACGTGCGAGGCGACGTAATCCGTAATGTCCGCATTGTTCAGGCGGCCGTCTTGGGAGGAGAAGGCAATGACCATGAGAAAGTTGCCCGTCGCTTTCGCGACGCGCAGACCCGCTTGTTGCACGACCTGCGGTAAGGACGGCATCGCCAGCTGAAGTTTGTTCTGCACTTGGACTTGAGCGATATCCGGATTCGTGCCTTGGTCGAAGGTCAGCGTCAATGTCAGCGTCCCATCCTTATCGCTTTCGGATGAGAAATACAGCAGGTGATCGAGCCCGCTCATTTGCTGTTCGATTGGTTGGACCACCGTGTCTTGAACCGTTTCCGCCGAGGCGCCCGCATAGACGCCGCTAATCGAGATGGCCGGTGGCGCGATCGGTGGATACTGTGCGACCGGCAGCGTCTTAATCGCCAGGCCCCCCAAGAGCATGATGACGATGGCGATAACCCAAGCGAAAATCGGCCGGTCGATGAAAAAATTAACCATGATTGATTGGTTTAGTGAGCGGCAGAAGGCGCTGGCGCCGTTGAGACTTCTACCGGTTTGACGACCGCGCCGGGGGCAATCTTTTGCAGGCCTTCGACAATGACGCGGTCGCCGGCGTGCAGTCCCTCGGTGACGAGCCATTGATCGCCGAGCGCCCGGTCGGTCTTGATATTGCGCAGTTCCACCTTATTGTCCTTGCCGACGACAAGCGCCGTCGGCTCACCGCGTTGGTCTTGGGTAACGCCGCGTTGCGGGACGAGGAGGGCTTTCTCATCCACCCCTTCGCGAATCAATTCCTGAACGAACATTCCCGGCAAAAGCATTTGTTTCGGATTTGGAAACAGCGCGCGCAAAGTCACCGAGCCTGTTCCGGGATCGACCGTCACTTCGGAAAAGAGCAACTTGCCAGGCATGTCATACGGACTGCCGTCTTCAAGCGTTAAATGCGTTTCCGCCTGGTTTTTGCCGGCGCTCTTCAGCCGGCCCTCCGCATAGTCTCGCTGCAGGCGCAACAATGTCGCGCTCGGTTGCGTCACGTCCACGTAGATGGGATCGAGCTGCTGTACTGTGGCGAGGGCTGTCGCCTGATTGGCCGTGACGAGCGCTCCTTCCGTCACGGCAGAACGGCTAATACGACCCGAAATGGGCGAAAGCACCTGGGTGTAAACAAGATTGATGCGCGCCGATTCCAGCGCCGCCTGCGCCGAAGCCACGTCGGCCGCCGCCCCGCGCTGGGTGGAGAGCGCATTATCAAAATCTTGTTTGCTGACCGCGTTCGCCTCGACGAGCGGCCCATAGCGCGACGCGAGAGAGGCCGCCGAGACGAGCGTCGCGGAACCTTTCTGCACAGCCGCCTGCGCACTTTCATACGCCGCCCGGTAAGGCGCCGCATCGATTTGATAAAGCGGTTCTCCGGCTTCGACGTTTCCGCCTTCCACAAAAAGTCTTTTCAAAATAACCCCGGTGGCCTGCGGACGCACATCCGCGGTGCGGTGCGCGACGACGCGTCCCGGCAGTTCGGTCGTCAAGGTCGTTGCCTGCTCAGCCAGCGTCACGATCCCCACTTCGGCCGGCGGCATTCCCGTGGGATGGTGCCGGCAGCCGGTAAGTAACGTTGAAACGAGGACTCCCACTATATAGAGTCGCTGACCATTACGCATATTGACCTTTCCGCTTGGTTTGTACGTCAAGACGCCGCCGCCGCTCGGCCTCAATCATGGCCCAGGAGTAATCGGCCAAGCGCAGGCTGAGCCGCTCGATCCAACCCTGCCCCTTCATCAATTCCGGAGCAAAGCTGTCGACGAAGTCGCGTCCATGACAATAAACCATGGTCATGCCCCCCACGGCGAAAGCCAAACGCTGAACTTCCAGATCAGGCCGCCGCAAGCCGAATTGCCGACAAAGAAGTCCAACCAGTTCGTCATGCTGTGAACGAAATACTTGCGGGCGTAAATCGCCCAGAACACCGGAAGGTTCAAATTGCTCGCGCGCATGCAGCTGCATGAGACGGCAAGAGCGCTGTTCGCTGGTCAGTGGCTCGAGCATGTTGCGGTAAAGCGCGGCCAGCCCCGACCGGACATCGGGGTATTTCGAAGCGAAATCCTGTCCCCGCCCGACCAAATCTTGCAGCGGTCGCCTGAACACTTCCCGGTAAAGCTCCGCCTTGTCGCCAAAATGGTAATGGACCGCCGCGACATTGGCGCCGGCGCGCCGGCAAATTTCCCGCGTCGTGGCTTCGTGATAGCCTTTCTCGGCGAAGACGTCTGTGGCGGCCGTTAAAATCGCTTCTCGGGTATCGTCCGGAGTACTCATGCGTGAACTATACCCCTTTTCCCCCAGAGTGTCAAGCAAGCGCTTGAAACAGGCGCTTGAACCGGGTCGGCGACGCCAACCCGGACCCCTGGCCTTCTTGACAGTCAACAAACCTTTATGTTACGAATGATGAGCATGCGTAAGTTTCTCCTGCCGTTATCGCTCTTCGTCCTTCTGGCCTTCGCAAGTCTTAGCGTCGCACAGACCTTTCACCACCATGCCTCAGCGCTCCGCAGCGACCATTGCGCCGTTTGCACCCTCTTGCTAGAAACCCCGGCGCCGAACCACGCGACGGTTGATGCTAGACCGGAACCCGTAGAATCCCCTTTGAAATTGGCGCTCACCCCCGGCCATCGCACAGCTGTTTTATTGACTCGGCACGGCCTCTCTCCTCCGCGCTTCGTTTAACCGATTTCCCGTCGTCCTCCCCTGTATTCCGGCATCATCTCTGATTTTAATGAGGAGGTTTTTTGTGAAACGATTTTATTTCCTGATGGTCTTCCTACCCCTCTTCTCGGCGACGTTGGTCGCTCGAGCTGAAGTCACCGTCGAAGAAGTTAAAGCCGCGGTCGAAAAAGATTTAGCGCTACAGAGTAAACCCACGTTCAATGCCTCCGTGACGAATCCCGCAATGGGACTTGTGCTGGATTCCGTATTGGGACATACCACGGCGAGGGAAGGACAATTCGACTTTCGGTCGGCCGAGCTGAACTTGTCCGCGGCGGTCGATCCCTTCGCGACGCTCTTCGGAGTCTTGAACGGAACCCCCCATGGGGTGGACGTGGAAGAAGCGTTTTTCATGACGAGTCCCCTGCCGGGAGGATTGACCCTACGCGGAGGTCGGATGTTCGCCAACTTTGGACGCTTGCCGCATTGGCATGATCACGAGTTGCCGTTTGTGAACCGCACAACTTCTCTTGCGGAATTCATTGGCAACGAAGCGCAGGCCGACGGTCTTGAAGTCATGCACTTATTTAAGACTCCCTTTTTCTTGCAGGGAACTCTGGGGGCTTATAACAAACTCGGCACGGACAACAACCGCTTGGATCAAACCGACGGAATGGGTAATGGCAATACGGCGGGTCGATCGTTTCAGGCCTTCACTTATCTAGCCCGGCTCAGCAGTTACCTCCCGATGGGCGACGATTATGGGGTCGATTTTGGAATGAGCGAATCACTAACACCCCGCCAGTTTTACTTAAATGGGGTGCGTGTCGACGGCCAACATTCGGCGCGGTCGTTAACCGGCGCGGATCTAACCTTCCGTTGGTTGCCGCTGGCCAACAATGTATTCCGAAAATTGACCTGGGCGTCCGAAATATTTCGCAATAACGAATTGCGCGCGGCGACGCAAACCGATCCCACAGCCGATTCGTCGCTAGAGAGTTACGCGCGCAAAACGGCGCTCGGCGGCTACTCCTATATCGATTGGCGGTTTAGCCCTTGGTGGAGCGCCGGACCTTTTTATGATTTAGCCGAAGATATCGACAATCCGGGCAAAGTAACGCGCACGGCCGGCTATGTGCTAAACCTGTTCACATCTGAATTCGCCCGTTTCCGCCTGCAGCTTTCGCAAGTTCGCGCCAACGACGGTTCGCCGTCAGATGATCAAATCTTTCTGCAGGCATTTTTGACCATCGGCAATCACGTGCATGTGTTTAAAGACCGCTAATTTAAGGAGATCCCGATGAAATTTAAAAACCTGATTCTCACCGCCGCTGTGGTATTTCTGGCCCTCAAACCGGCGCACGCCTTGTTGCGCATCGTCGCCACAACGCCCGACCTGGCCGATCTGACTCGCCAGATCGGCGGCGCTTATGTCAAAGTTGAAAGCTTGGCCAAAGGCACCGAAGATATTCATACCGTGCCACAACGTCCCAGCTTCGTACCGAAATTAAATCAGGCCGATGGCCTCGTGCTGATCGGCCTCGAAGCCGAGCATGCCTTTTTGCCGGCGCTGCTCGAAGTCGCCCAGAACGCCAACATTATGCGGGACAAGCGCGGCTACATCGACTGCTCCAAGTACGTCGTTCCTCTCGACATTCCAACGGTGGTGTCGCGCAGTGAAGGCGAGCAGCATCCCTTCGGCAATCCGCATTATAATTTCGACCCGCGCCAGGGCGGGCATATGGCCGATGCGCTGGCCGAGGGCCTCTCCCGACTCGACCCCCTGCATGCGACCCAGTTTGCCGCCAACCGCGACAACTTCAAAAAGATTCTCGCCGCGAAGATGGCCGAATGGAAAGTACTGACGGCGCCCCTTCATGGAAAAAAGGCCGTGTCGCATCACCCGGACATGTCTTATTTCGCCGAATACTTGGGACTTGAGCTGGTTGGCACGGTTGAACTTAAACCGGGAATTGCCCCGACGCCCCGTCACTTGGAAGAGCTGGTCGGGATGATGAAAGCCCAAAATGTTCCGCTGATCGTTCGTGAAGTTCAGTACAGCGAGGATACGGCGCGCTGGCTGGCCGAGCAAACCGGCGCGAAAGTCGCCACGATCGCTACGATGGGCGGTGCTTTCCCGGATTCGGGAACATATTTTGGAATGATCGAGCATAATATCAAGGCGGTCTTGGACGCGCTTAAATAGTTTCGCACCAGGGGCCTGCCATAAGGACCGCAAAGCAGAATATTGGATAATACGACGATGCCAAGCGAATCTCCATCGACATTAATCACGCTGCGCGACGCCGCGTTTGGCTATAACGGCCGGCCCGTCATCGAACAGGTTTCGCTCAACGTTCATGCGGGCGAATTCATTGGCTTGATCGGACCCAATGGATCGGGTAAAAGCACCCTTTTTAAGGGAATCCTCAAACTGATCAAGCCACTCGACGGTGACGTGATCCATGCCCCGGAGATTTTTAAACGGATCGGATATGTTCCCCAGCGCGATCAATTGGATGCCATTTATCCGCTGAGCGCCTTTGCGGTCGCACGGATGGGCGCCGTCGGGATCTTGCCTTGGTACCGCCTGCCCAATCACGAGCTCGCCGCGCGCGTGGAGCGCAGCCTCGAGCGTGTCGGCATGAGCGCCCAGCGTGACCATGCGTTCGCCGAACTCTCCGGCGGCCAGCGCCAGCGAGTTTTGATTGCTCGCGCGCTAGCCATGCAACCGCGATTGCTGGTACTAGACGAACCCACGGCGGGCATCGACCCCGTAGCCGAAGAGAGCATTCTCAAACTTCTCACCGAATTGAATCAGGATTCCGGTATTACGATCTTAATGGTTTCGCACAATATACCCTCGCTGCGGCATCACGTACACCGCGCCGTCTTAATCCGCGACCATCAGGTCGTCGCGGGATCCGCTGCGGAGCTGCTCGACCCCAAGCGCATCGCCGAACTTTTAACGTCTTCGCTATGACCAATTTTTGGCACCTCTTCGCACCAGGCTTTTTGCTGCACAACGCTCTTTGGGGAAGCATCGCCGTGGGCATCTTTTGTCCCCTGATCGGTGTGTACTTTTTACTGCGCCGAATGGTTCTTTTGGGTGTGGCGCTTCCGCAGATTTCGGCCGCGGGTATCGCCTTTGCTTTTTTTGTCCAAGGCCTTGGCGTTACTTGGTCGCTGCACGCCGGAGAAGCCAACGACCGATTTCTGGCCCTCGCGGGATCGATTGTCTTTACGGTCGTGGCCATTTTAGTATTGGCCTTGCTCGAGCGGCGGGGGGAGGGAACGACAGAGAGTCGCATCGGGGCCACGTACGCGCTGGCTTATGCGGGTTCGATCTTGCTCGTCGCGTCGAACGCGGGCGGCAAAATCGAAATGCTGAACATGCTGCACGGGGAAATTGTTTCGGTCAGCGGTTACGACCTGCATCTCTTGTTTTTCATGTACGGGGTTCTGCTCCTCTTTCTTGTGCTGTTTAACCGTCAATTTCTGCTCGTCTCCTTTGACCGCGAATCGGCGCGCGCCATGGGCAAGCGTGTCGCGCTGTGGGACGTACTGCTCTACGGCCTGATCGGCGTGGCGATATCGATGAGCGTGCTGATCGTCGGCCCGATGCTGACTTTTGCGTTTTTAATTGTGCCGCCGCTAGCGGCCCGGCGTTTTTGCCGCAGCATGACTTCGTTCTTTTTGCTCTCATCGGCGTTGGGAGGACTCTCAGGCCTGGCTGGTTTTTATCTGTCTTATCAACTCGACTGGCCCCTGTCGCCGACGGATATTCTCGTTAGTTCTGTGCTCCTGCTGGTCGCTGTAGCGATCCGAAAAATCATTCGCTGGCCGGTGGCCGTCGCATGAAAACGTCCATGCTGCTCGATGCCGTCGGTAGCGCCGTCGCGGTCAGCTTAATTTCGCTTGTCGCCATCGTCACGCTCTTTTTTAAACCGGAGCGCGTCGTACGCGTCACGTTCCTGTTGGTGAGCCTGGCGACCGGAGCGCTCTTCGGTGATGCTATTTTCCACTTGCTGCCCCAGGTCTTTGCCGATCCCCTCACGCGTTTGCGCAGCTCGTTGTGGGTCCTGGGCGGCATTTTCTCATCGTTCGTATTCGAGAAATTCTTGCGCTGGGAGCATGAGCATGGCCTGCATGAATCCGATCACGACGCGCCGGGCCATGTTCATCCCATCAAGCCCGTGGGCCGAATTATTCTTGTTTCCGACGGCATGCACAACTTAGTCGACGGCATTGCCATTGGCGCCAGCTATCTGGCCAGCCGCGAGGTCGGCATTGCGACGACACTCGCGGTCATCCTGCACGAATTGCCGCATGAATTTGGCGACTTCGGCGTGCTGGTCGATGCCGGCTATCCGATCACGCGCGCGCTCTGGTTTAATTTTCTTTGCGCCTGCGCGGCGATCGTCGGCGTGTTTATCGCCTTTGGGGTTCAGTCCGGCGTCCACGATTTCACGATCGTGGCGCTTCCTCTCACCGCGGGGTCTTTTCTCTACATCGCCGGATCCAACCTCACGCCCGAGCTTCAGAAAGAAAGCGCGCCGCTGAAATCGTTGTTGCAATTCCTCGGCATGTTGGCGGGTGCAGGTCTGATGTTTCTACTCCTGCGCTTGGAACAATGACCACGGGCTCTCCCCGACCCGTTCGCGCGCTTATCGTAGCCTTGGCGTTAAACGCCGCGATCATCATCGGAGAATTCACGATCGGGCTTTGGATTCATAGTGTCGGCGTGATGACCGACGCTTGGCATAACCTCATCGATCAAGGCTCTCTTTTTTTATCGCTCTATGCGCATGTCTTAAGCTTGAGGCCGGCGACGCCAACGCAAACGTTTGGTTATGTTCGAGCCGGCGTGCTCGCCGCCTTTGCCAACTCGGTAATTCTCGTCGGCGCCGCGGTGACGCTTGGGGCGGTAGCGATCGGCCGTCTTCATTCGCCCACCGCGGTGCCGGGAGCTTGGGTGCTCGTAACCAGCCTCTTCGCGTTCGCCGCCAACCTAACGATTGCGCTCTTGCTTCGCCAAAGCGCCGCGGCCGACATCAACCTGCGCAGCGCCTTCTGGCACATGATGGGCGACGCCTGGGTCTCGTTCGGTGTGGCCGCGGGAGGGCTTTTGATTTGGCTACGCGGATGGTACGTGCTCGACCCGCTGGTCAGTCTCGTCATCGTCGTGGTTATCCTCAAGGGCGCTTTTTCGATTATCAAAGATTGCGTGCGGGTCCTCATGGAGGCCGCTCCGCCGGGATTGCGCGCGGATGTCGTGGCCGCCACCATTCAATCGACGGCAGGCGTGACGTCGGTGCACGATGTTCATCTTTGGGAACTCAAGCCTGGCCTTTCCATTTTGTCATGCCACGTGCAAACCCAGCCGATGAACTCCGTTGACGGGCAAAGGCTTTTACACAGCCTTCAAGCGACGCTGGCCCAGCGCTTTGGCTTGAAACATCTCACCCTGCAAATCGACTCTGGCCCGTCACAAAGCGAGACCAGCCTCTGCGCGTTAAGCGAACACCCCTGATGTACAGGACCCGGTTTTGGTGGAGCATGCCGTTGGCCCTTTCCCTCGCGCTCGCGGCGGGTTGGATTTACCACTTACCGTCGCCGGTCCGCGATGTGGTAACCGAACAACCGGCTTCCGGCTTTCACTTGGAATGGGATGCGGGATATGTGGCGCTTGCGCCCTGGTGCAGCTTGACCGATCAACTGACGGTCTTAAGCTTGCCCGAAATCAAAATTTGCCTGGCTTATTTATTTCTCGCTGCCTTGCTGATTCCCCGTAGCTGGAAAGCCAAGCTGACCGCGGTCGTAGCGCTCTTGGGTTTTATCGCTTGGGGGTTGCTCTGTCCCCGCCCCATGCCTAGACTCGTCGCCGAAGATCCGAGCCTGCTCTTGATTGATTTCCATTCGCACACGTCCTATTCCCATGACGGCCGGAAAAGCTTTTTTCCTGATAAGAATAGGCAATGGCACCGTCGCCAGGGTTTTGGGGCCGCCTTTATAACCGACCATAACATCGCCCTCGGGGCGCAAGAAGCCAAGGAACGTTCACGGCAGGACTGGAGAGTGACCGGCTACCGGTCGCTTGAAGGCGATGAGGCCAGCTTGTCCCGAACCCATCTGTGTGTCTTTGCTCCGCACGAGCGTATCGACAATGTGCCTTTCGACTCGGATCCGGCGCGCATACCGCTTTTTTTGGCGGAGATGCACCGCCGGGGTTATCTCGTGACGGCGAACCTTCCCGAGTATTGGCGATTCCATTGGCAAGAGGGCCGAACGGATTATTTAGGATGGGATGTCGACGGGTTTGAGATTACGAATAGCGCTCCCCGCGGACTTGATTTTCCCCAAGCGCGAAAACGCCAAATCGTTCAATGGTGCCGCACGCGCAATTTGTTTGTCGACGGCGTGTCTGACACGCACGGCTGGGGTTCGACCACCAGCGTTTGGAATGCGATGCGGATCCCCGGTTGGCAGGCGATGGATCCCGATCAGCTGGAAACGGCCGTAATCGAACTGTTGCTTCGCGAACGTTTTAAAGCCATTCAAGTACTCGAACGCGAGAAATATTTTCCCGAAACCGCCAACCAAATGTGGCTCGCTCCGCTGGCCGACCTGGTGATTTGGGCGCGGTTACTCGGTCCTGTCCCGCTCGTCTCGACCCTTCTGTGGCTGTGGGTCTTGGGATTTCTCATGGCCAGACCTTGGGACCGCCGCACCCGACCACGCGCCGGCCGACAGACTTCCTGGGAAAGTTAACAAATATTCACATCTTGACACCCTGCCAAACCGGGCCTAAACTTGAGGCGCTGACCGGCAAACTATGCTTTTAACCCTCCGCCAACACCTGCGTCTAACATTATTTGCCAAACTGGTTCTGCTCATTATCTTTTCGTCGATTGTTCCGCTGATGTTTGCTGTTACGCTCGTTGTTTCGGTCGAGCATTATTTGTTTTGGCCGGCGATTACGGGCCTATCGTTGGTCTCCGCCTTTACCCTCTTTGCGGCGTTTCAATTTGGCCGGCATCTGACCCGCCCGATGATGGCGTTGATGCGGGGTTCGGAACGCATTGCCCAGGGGGATTTTTCAACCTTTGTTCAAGTGAGTACCCATGACGAACTCCAGGATTTGGCACTTGCCTTCAACAAAATGTGCGAAGACATGCGCCGTTATAGCGAATTCCATGTCGATGAGTTGGTGGCTGAAAAGACGAAGACTGAAGGCATCATCTATTCGAGCGAGGACGGAATTATCTTGACCGACCAAGAAGGGCGCGTGCAATTGATCAATCCAAAGGCCCGAGCCGTCCTCGATTTAACAGCCGATAACAACGATGTGCTGGCGGGACGGCCGTTATGGAGTTTTATCAAAGACGACCGCATGGCGGTGGCCCTGCGCGAAAGTATTGAAGGCGATGCGCCCAAATCGCTCCGGGTCGTTAACCTCTCCAAGGATAATATTCGGCGCTTTTACTCGATCTCGGTCTCTCTTGTGAATGCCCCGGAAGTCAACGACACAAGTTATTGGATCGTCATCGTGCTCCGCAATATTACCGCCGAAAAAGAGCTCGACCAATTGAAAGACGATTTTCTACAGTCGTTGACTCACGACTTGCGCAGTCCGATGACGGCCATCCGTGGGTACTTGCAAGTGCTGTCCGAAGAAATGGCGGGGCCATTGACGCCCGACCAGAAGAAAATGCTGAACGTCATGGAAAATGCTTCGACCAAGTTGCTGCACATTATTTCCAATCTTTTGGATTCGGCTAAAATCTCGGCCGGGAAGTTGCGGCTGCAGCTCAACGAATGTGACCTGCTGGAAATCGTTCCTCCGACGGTCGAGATTCTGCATGCCGAAGCGGCCAAAAAGAAAATTACGCTGACCTTGGATATGCCGGAGCAGATGGCTCCTCTTAAGATCGATCCGGCGTTGATTGAGCGGGTGCTCGTCAATTTGATCAGCAACGCGATTAAATTCACACCGGAGGGCGGATTCGTAACGGTTAAATTTGTCGAACTCAAAGACCGGATCCAGGGCCAGGTGATCGACAACGGTCCGGGCATTCCCGACGATTTCAAAAGCAAACTCTTCCGGAAATTTGAGCAGGTTAGCGGCACGCGCGGTGGCACAGGGCTGGGATTATCGAACTGTAAAACCATTATCGAATCGCATTACGGCGAAATCGGCGTCCGTTCGAAAAGCGGCGAAGGGAGCGCCTTCAGTTTTACGATCCCCAAAGGCCTAGAACAAAACGAGCATGGCGACATTTATCGCCTACGCTCCGACTCCAGCACCGCCTCCGCCGCGGCTTAAAGCCTATCCAAGGCGCCTAACGACCCACAGATCATTTGGTCCTGCAGCCCATGGAGTTGCTCGTCTCAAGCTGATATTCTTTGGTTATGTCTTTTAGTCTGCTTCTTCGTCTCTTTCTCGGCCTGGCGCCCGTCGGTCAATCCGCTTCTCCTGTCTCCTTCGCCTGCGAAGTTCTGGCCCCACCTGCCGCGCTAGGCCATAGTGTCCTATCGGCCCGACCAAAATCCTATTCCTATCGGGCCTGCGACGACTTTCAGCGTCGATTTGAAAAAAACCGTCGAAGGTCCGGACTTTATATCGTTCACTTCACTTTTGGCCGTGGTCTCGTTCTCAACTTCATCCGTCAGGATGACGGAAACGCGAAGTTGGTTGTTCATTTCGAAAACTACGGTGACCCCAAAGTCCTCTGCTTCAAGGCCGTCTTAGATAAAATTGTTATTGACGAGGGGCCGCGCGAGACGACTGGCTCCAGTAACGAAAAAAGTCAAGCGAGAAACGCTGAATCTCCCATCAAAGCACCGCGAAAATTACCGTCTCGGCTGCCTTACGATTCCCGCATAAAAGAGGCCATCATCGAGGCGGTCCACCGTTGGACGCCGTCAATGGGAAAACTAACGGTCCCTTCGATGGCCGTCTTATTGGGCCGTAATCGTAAAACGGTGTTGCGACATTTGGATGCGGTCATCGACGTTGAAAATTCCCATCGTCTCTCTGAAGCTAATCCGCTCCGTCCACCGCTGAAGCGTGAACGCGGGGGCGTGCCTGCGGCCGCGTATAGTCCTGACTTTGCCGCGAGCCACGCCATGGACCTCTCCGCCTGGGCGCCTTGGGTGGCCCTACGCGAGTCCGAGCCGCATCTCCCCATGACGGCGGGGGAAGATAATACGGTTATCGTAGGCCAGCGCCTCCAGCTCTGGGCGAGACGTTATCACAGTTCCATGGCGGGAATGCTGCAAGACATGGAATCCACCTCTTACCAGTGGATGGAAAAAAATCAGAGTTCAAAAATAGAAACGTTTGAACGCACCCTAGGCAAATTTTCGCGCCGTACAGGCGCCCCGGCCATCTTGCTGCGCAGCGGTTATACCCCGAGCGAACTGGCGGCATGGCTCATCCCCCGGCTGCCAATGCTGCCCCGGCATGTACGCATGCAAAGCTACCGGCAACTTTCCGGCAAGTCGTTGACGGAGGTTGCCGATGCGATCGGCCTCGACGTGGACGAACTCCGGGATATTGAAAGCGGAAAGCGGCCGGGATTTCATCGTCCGACGCAATGGCCTGCTTATGCCAAGGAAGTGGGATGCCCCGATATTTTTCTGCTCCTGAAAGGCGTCCCTAAAGCCGAAGCCTTAACGTTGCCTCTCAGTGGTCCAGAGTGGTTCGAGATGCTTCGAATGGCTTACGGGAAAAGAATGGAGGATCTACAACCTTATTTAGGCGTCAGCAGCATGGTCCTTAAGCGTTGGACGCGTAGGGGTCCAGAAGGAATTACACCGTCCCTGATGGTCGACGCGCTGGATGGAAAGCTCGGACCCAATGACGTGCGAGCGACTTTTGACGCTTACCGGACCGGCCAGCAATCGCGACGTTTTGCTTGGCACATCGCGATGAAGGACTTGATTGAATCCCCCGAGCTATTTCAGAACGCGGTACAAGGTACGCTAAAGCTCGCTGAATGGGCGCAAAAAATTCCCTCGGTAACGGTCAACGCCCTGCACAAGTCGGTGACGACTTTTTCATCGATGGGTTTTATCGCCGTCACACAATCTCCACGCCGACACAACTTTGCGCCGCAGTTCATCAACGTGACACCGCAAGCTCTGGCCTGGTACGAGAAAAACTACCCCGAAAACGTGAATCGCCTTATCCACCTCAGACCCTTTTTAGCGACAAGTTCGTAGATTAGTGGGTTAATAGGCCTTAAGACCCATGGAAACTTGGACCATCGCCCTATCGCTTAAACCGCGCCCCTCGGTTATCCTTTAATCATGCGTAGAGTCGACTGGAAACCCATCCCCCTCGTGATATTTTGGACCGGCCTATGTTGGGCGGATGCTCAACAGGCCCACATGTTCCCGGACTCGGCCGAGATACCCGTCTTCCGCTCAACCGCATTTCCAGAGGACTCTTCAATCTTCACGCTTCCCTCGACCGTTCCGCGCGTCGTGCCCTTATCACCGGAGCAAGTTGAACAAAAGAATCTCGAGACAAAACTCGTGGCGCGCGCTCAGCAGCTGGCAGAAACTTATCAGCTTCCCGTCCACGTGGCGGGATATTCCAATCAGTTGCCTCGTGATGAGGAATACAAACTTTACCAAGGCCCTGTCGCCAATCAAGGTGCGATCGTTCTGAATGCGCAGTTTTGGATCGACAATAAATTTTATGACAGCGATACTTATTTGCACTACGTGCTTTTTCGAGCGGCCGCCGATTATTTTTATCGCCGCTATTTTGATGCGGACCGCTGCGCTTGGAACGTTGAAGGGGCGGCTGAACCGTTACGCACGGCGGTGGGTATTTTTCGGGAGTCGAGCGACCATTCCGAAAACAACTGGATGCAGGAAAATTATGCGATGAGCGCGCGCGATATAAAGTTCCGCCATTCGCTCGATCCTGAGGACAACTCGACGCGTATTCTGCAGAAGTTAACGCATTACGCTTTTCAGGCGATCGAACAGCGCGCCGCCGATGAATGGGCCGTGGCGCACTATCATAAGATTTTCAAGGAATCGGAAACGGCACTGATTAGCCGGCGGGTCAACGAACGTGAACGCGCGTTGGCTTGGGATTTCAACCGTGCGACATCAGCAATGACAGTGGGAGAACGCGTAGCCTTTCGGCAGAGACTGAAATCACCTTATCAATATACGAATCCAGGAGCGCCACCGGCTCCCCCGCCTCCGACGACTCTCGGCGCTGGCAACGATCCTGGGACGAGCGATCCGCTTATGGATGATGGAACGTCCCCCTCGACCGGTCAATCCACTCGAGAGACCCAACCTTAATCCCTCCGCGGATAATCAGTTCGTTAGGACTTCGGCTTGTCTAATGCACAATCGCGAGCTTGCCTTGCACCTTATTTCCCTGCACGTCAGTGGCGAGATAAATGTAGAGTCCTGCGGCGACATCGTCGCCCGATTCATTCGTCAAATCCCAAGTAGCCACGCCGCCGGTCACCGTCAATGTCTTAACGTGATGTCCTGACACCGTAAAAACTTTCAGATCGCCAGTTGTTGCCAAATTCTCGAAAAGTATCGGCTGTCCATTGTGCCGGTCTTTTCGCCAGGGATTGGGAAAAAGCCTTACCCCACCCATCCCTCCGACGGTCACTGGCGTGGCGGTTTGGGCCTCAGCACTGACGGTCAGAACAGCCGGTTGAGTCGTCACCCCACCGTAGGCATTGGAGACAAAACACGTGTACTTGGATTGATTGTCCATTAATGCCGCGGGTGGCGTGGTGTAGGTAGACGTGGCGGCTCCGATAATCGCAATTCCATTTTTCTTCCAAGTGTAGGTCGGGGGCGGGGATCCGGCGGCACTCAACCATAACGTACTGGTTTGACCGACGAGTAAATTGGCATTGGCGGGCTGAACAACGATGCTCGGCACGGATGCCGAATTCGCCACGGTCAACGTAACGGTTTGGGAGGTGACGCTCCCCAGCGAATTGCTGACGGTGCAGGCGAAGGACGAAAGATCATCATTCAACGTGACGGGCCCGATCTGAAAAGTCGGGGCATGAGCACCCGGTACGGCCACGCCATTGCGAAGCCATTGATAGGCGAGTGGCGATGCACCGGCAGCCGTCATAGCAAATTTTTCGGTTTGACCGACGAGCAAACTGGCATTGGTCGGCTGCGTGACGATGACCGGCGCCGTACCGTGAAAGCCTGTGTACGCCGCAAGAATCATTCCCCGCATGGTGAGGGTATTGTTGACGCAGCGCGTCACATTATTGCAGGTCAGATCGTCCGTGTGCGGTCCGTACAACTGCGTTTCATTGCCAAAATACCCCGGAAATAATTCCAATGCGATGACGCTTCCTTTATTCAGAAGCTGAACCTGGGTGTTCAAGGCCTGTTGAAAGAAATTCAGTTCTTGTTGCTGCGTGCATGGCGCTTTGGTCGAATCATTTTGAGCGCAGGGAAAGTAATCGATCCGATCGTAGGAATAGACACCGGCAATAATCTTGGCGTTGGGAAAGAGCGACTGGGCTTGAGAAACATACTGGGCAAACTTTGGAGCATTGGCTCGATAATGCAAGAACAAATGAATGTAATCGAACTTGGCTTTCACGGCCGGCGGCAAATGCGTGGAATCCATGTAGACGTTTTGGATGGAGTCCAGCTCGTCTTCATAGAGAGTAATACCGAATTTCAAATTTGGGTTGCTGCTCTTTAAGTTGTCAATTAACTGGTTGAGGAATTGGGAAGCGTTAGACATCTGGTGGTACCACGTTTGGTAGGAATAGAAAAAATCGTCAATCCCGGCTTCCGCGATGGCTGAATTTCCTTTGCTTAAGGAACTGAAAAGAAGTGCGTTGTCCAATAAGCTCCACGTGTTGTCGACCGGCATATATATAAAATATTGGCTGATGCCGGGCGCCGGGGAATTTTCGATAAAGGTGATGCAGGATTGTGGCGTATTTCGAACACTCACTTTGCAACTAATACGCGTCCAATCGATGCCCAACTGATCCTGCCAAGCAGGCGTCGTCATTTCCGTCTCGCCGTCTATCCAATCCCCCGCCGTCCAGCCCGCGGCCAAGACTCCACGAGGCGCGAGAAAAAAAACGCAGCCGACAATGAACAAAAATCGTTTGATGAGGGTCATCGTTATCATGGGAAATTACGGCCAACGTTTCGAGGAAATCTGGACACGTTGCGAGAAGTCTAAACGTGGTGGTCCTCTCACAATGCCGTCTATGAAGGTTAACTGATGTTAATCATAAAATCCAGAGAAATATTGACGGCAAGGCTCGCGGTGTGCGGCAGGGAACGCCCTAGGGGCTGGATGGCGCCGACTCAACATATTTACGATACAAGGTTAAAAAGCTATGCAACTCAAGCGGTTTTCGCAAGTAATCGTAGACGTTGTAAGGGGGGTTTTCGAGTACTTCGCGTTCCCGGCCCGTAATCGTTAGCGCCACCACAGGGAGGGTGCGCGTCGCTTCGTTCGCCCGCAAGCGCTCTAAGACCTCTGCCCCGGAAAGTTTGGGGACGTTCAAATCAAGAAAAATAAGCTTGAGGTCTTTGGCCGGACCCTGCGCCGCGAAGTTCCCTTGGCCGAAAATGAAGTCTAGGGCCGATTGACCGTCTTGAACGACTTGAACTTCCGGCGTGACCCGACATTTATCAAATACCATACCAGCCAGGAGGGCGTCGTCGGCGTTGTCTTCAATGAGGAGGATTCGTTTTGACATTGGCTATAAGTCTCCTTCGCCCAGTACTTTATGGAACTAAAAAAAGCAGCTCCGAGTCCAGCCCTGTATGTGACCCAGCGGGCCTCTAATTTTTTACCTCCATCTCAGGAGTCCAAGTCCTATTCCAATCGGGCAGGGCATATCTCATAATACAGCGATGTTTCTTAAGCGTCCTCTTTTTCTAGCGATAATCATTCTGACACAGTTCCAGACGGCAGTGATGCCTCGAGAAATACTGTGTTCCGATTCCCTTGAGGACGCGGAAAACACCGCGGCGGTCAATGCCGTACCGAGCATTGCCTTTCACGGCAAAATGGAATCCTTTCGCCATGACGAGTTGTTGCATTCGTTGGGAAAAGCCTTGATGTCCCGCCGAGAATGGGTCGGCATTTTCGGGTTAGGACCTATCGTCACCATCCTACACGGCCAAAAGAAAATGTCTGAAATTGACGGCGAAGCGGTGCGGCGCGATATTTTAGCGATCTTTAAAGACAATGACCATTTTCGTTCGAGGATTGACCGCCTCTTCGATGGACGCGATCTACTCGTCGCGGCCGAGAGCGGATTGACAGCGCCGGATATGCACCAGGCGATGCGCGCGTTTATGGCTTGGATCGAAAATCCGGCCACTAAAATGGTGGCGCTCAAGGGCAGCCCATCATTCGATCAGGCACGTCCGCACGAGCAAGAATTCGGATACGACCCTACCCAATGGAATGCCATTAAGACTGTCGGTGTCAGTTTTCTTTTTAATCAAGCGGTCCACATGAGCCGTCCGCAACAATCCTGGTTTGCGGCGATGAGCCGCGCCGGATCGTGGCTCGCATCAAAAGCCCCTATAGGGCGACCTTGGAACAAAGACATTATTGTCCTGAACAAATCCTTGTACAACGCCATTTGGACGGTTATCGCCATGAAATGGCGGGGGGAACGGCAGGCGGCCTACGCTCAGGCGGCTTTCGTCGTCGCTGAGGGCCGCGAGAAAGGCCTCGGACCTAAACAGTTCATTCTTGAAAAGGTTCGGTCGTCGGCCGAACAACAACGTATGACCCCACAAGCTTATCTCAACTGGGCACGTCAAATGGGCGTCAAGGCAGGCCCGGAGGCCAATGTCATTGTGAACGAAGCGCAGTATGTTAATTATTACGATGCGCAGCGAGTACGGTTAGAATTTAGTTATTTCGTTTTTCTAGCGCAGATTTTGAAAAATCCCGCGCTCAGCGCTTTGGCCTTGGTCATGGCCGACGATCC
>JBBQYF010000007.1:0-28531 GCA_038208955.1 Elusimicrobiota bacterium | reverse complement strand
GACCGAGTCATTAATGCCGTCGCCATTTGGTGTGATGATCCGTCCGCTCATTTGGACGAGCGGTGCAGGGCGCGTCGGGTCGGCGACTCCGGGCCCGGCCAGCAGCAGTCCGGCCAAGAATGTCCAAATTCGGTTCCGCATCCTCCAGTCTAATGCTGGTGCGCCGGTTATTCAATTGGTTTGTGGTTCGCTTTGAACCGCGCTCAGCGCTACTCCTCATAAATTCAATCATGTATGATCCCGGGCATGCCCGATCTTCGAGATAACTATTCCCGATTCGGCGTCGGCTTTGAATGGTCGCCAAATTTCGCGCCCGAAGTCGCCCTCTTGAAAACCAGCGGAGCGGGGTTTGTTCGGTTGAGGTTTTCGTTCACAACCTCGTCGGAGCAGGAAGCGCTCGTCGACCTCCTAACACAAGAGGGTATCGGCATCTTGGGGCTCATTCAGGATCCGGCAGCGCCTCGACCCGACGAAGAATCGTCTTTTTGGCGCGACCTTGCCTCTTTAATTCAGCGTTACAAATACCGCGTGCGACATTGGGAATTCTGGCATGAACCGGACGACGAGCGGTATTGGATTCCCCAGGATGAGATGCAGACTTATACGCGCCTTCTCAGGCAAGCGTTTAATGTTCTCAAAGCCGAAGACAGCAGCGCGGTTGTTCACTTGGGTGGCCTTGGCAAGGGTCTTCCCAAATCCCTGCGACAAATTTACCGGCAAGGTGGAAAGGGATTTTTCGACGTGGTGCATATTCATCCATTGATTAACCCCCTGATGCCCGATGCCTTAGGTGGGCTGCGTTATCTTCATGACATCGTGCTGAAAACAATGGAACAAGAAGCCGATGCGCGAAAGCCGATTTGGTACTCGCACATTGGATGCCCTGGACTGGCCGACCCCAAATGTGTTCCCGACTGGGCGCTTGGGAAAAATCCCACGGAAACCATGCAGGCGAGTTGGATCAAAACGGTTTACGAACAGGTGCTCACTTGGCCTGGGGTCGAGAGAATATTCTGGGCGGCTTTCCGTGATACTCCCGAACACCACCGTAACGGCGCTGATTTTATGGGGCTGCTGCGTGCTGATTTAACCGCCAAACCCTCGCTCGTAACCTTCCAACAACTCAGCGACTGAGACGGAAGCGAAGATCAACCTCTGCCGTCGATCAATATGGGCCTATCGGTCCGCCATATTGGCCCTGACGATCCATAGTCGCTATTATCCCATTAACGTAAACTTGCCATACTGATGCTGCGTCTTCCCGCGCGTTTTCTTGCCGTTACTCTCGTGCTATGTCTCATAGCCGATCCTTTGCGGGCCTGGGCGGTTCGTCCAAACGAACTCGCTTCCACTCCAACCCTTCTCTTCCACGCTCAAGCTCTTAGTCCCGCGTCTGACTGGGGGCTTTCCAATTACTTTACCCTCTCCGCAGCACATTGGCACGAACGTATTCATCAGGCCTTCACGAGAGGCAGCGGCTTGGTGCACGAAGCCGCCCGTTCTTTCACGCCGCTTCATTATGCGGTGGCGGCCATTTTATTGACGATGGGTATCGCGCGGGGCTATAGCGGATTGCCGGTGCTTAGGACGATGGGTCAGACGGTGCCCCTTTGGGACCATGAAAAAATTGCCCCGGAGGCGCTGCAAAGTTTCACGGAATCGGTGATTTACGCTGCCCTGGCGATCGTCGGAGCCGTCTCGGGGATCGTGTTGATTCGGGGAATGATAAATTCCATGATCACAGGGCATACCATCAACTTGATCGTGCTGGCGGTCACGACTGGCTTAATCGTAGCCCGCTTGCATCATCTATTTCCTTTCCGCTTAGCCGCGAACATCATCGACGGAGCACGCTTTTTGGCGGCCGTCGTTTTTTTCCCGGTTTATTATTCTTATTTGGCATTACGCTACCGGCGCTCGCTGGCATTAACCTCGCACCTTTTTTATCTGCTGCTTCTTTTCGAGCGCGGCCAATGGCCGGCGCAGGATTTTGAAGAAGTCTTAAACGGCCCCAGTTTTCGATTCGACCGCGACTTAATCAGTTCGATGATAAAAACCCCGGCCGCCGTGAAGCAGTTTGAGCGCGGACTTTATTCAGAAAATCCTACGCAATGGATTCTCAGCGCCTGGACGCTCGGTATCTGGGGCGAGACGGCGGCCCACGATCGCCTAGACCAGCTCTATCGCGAAGGGCCGACGGACGTCCAGCCGATCGCGGCCCGCCTACTGGATGAATTCTGGCCCCGCCCCGAAACCGACGGGCCGCCGCGAGCTTGGTTCTTAAATCAGAAGCTGCCGGCCACGCAACCGCTTGACCTCCGCGAAGCGACGGTCGGGCACAACGAAGCCGCATTTGATCGGTTTTTCTTAGCACCGCCCAGCCAACCGGGGATCCACTATGTAACCGTAGAAGGGCGACCTGACGCCCGCTTCGCACCGCGCGGCCGTGAACGGCGGTTCGAGCTGGCTCCGTTCGGAACGTACGTCGACCATCATGAGCAACCGACGGTATTGCCTCTTATAAAAGAAATTCAGGATATTTTGCTTTCAATGCCGCGCAAGGCGGTGCTGACCGCTCGCACTGGCGCCCGGTCTTGTCCTCTGTCAATTGAAGTCAATATTCAGCAGGCCCAAAGCGACCTACGATTGAACGATCAAGCTTATGTATTAACGCTGGGACGCGACATCATACCCCTGCCCCGCGAAGTCAACGCGGTTCTGCTCCGATCCTGGATAGCTGAAACGATTGCCGCTTATCTGTTGCAAAACTATCGGTTTCTCAATGACTCCCGCGCCACCAACATTAATGCGGCCTTAAACATCGAAGTGATCAAAAGCCTGCTCAATTTTAAAGAACGCATGGCGATTCTTCATCACCATGTTTACTCTGACGAACACGATCCCGCCTTTTATTGGCAAACCCAGACGTTTGCTCAGGAAAAGCTTCAAACATGGTATGCGGCGGAGCTCGAGGCGCTTCTCGATCCAATCAAAGCGTTTGACCACAGCCAGCTTTTCGTCTTCCTGCGGTCGCCAAACGACGTGCATAATTTTTGCGCCCTTTACCTGCAGTGGCTTAGTCATTTTCCCGTGATGAACGATTTGGGTTCCGAAGGCACCGATAAGGTTCTGGATCGGCTCATCGCTGACGTTTGCGGGGTCGATGTATTATCAAAAGTCAGCCTCACGCATTTGCGCAACATGCTTAAAATGTTTGTCGCCGGTCCGCCGGCGGCACAACCAAGGACGGGACCGGCAACGGGCCGCGCCGCTTTTGAGGCTTTCGATGACAGTCGGCGAATGGCGGCGTGGCAAAGGCAATTGTTCACGACAGGCCGCGAAAAAGCGTTTTACAAAACGTGGCGACGGTTGCTCGAATACACGTTACCGCTGAGCGGTTTTGAACTCGACCGTGAAATCGCAAGAGCTCGAGAGCAGGGGCTGTTCAGGACGCCGCCGGCGGATCGCCCCACATTGCTTAAAAACCATCTTCGGGATTTTTTGGTTCGGTGGATTGGAACGAAGGCGATGGAATTCATGCTCCAGTATCTCGAACACCCCGATCAACTTCCCAGCGAGGTTCCGTACTTCGATTTGCTGCAAACGCCGACGAGCCTCACGCAGGATGCCGACCACCGTGCGCCCGACGAATGGACGACTTCCGGTCATCAGGATTGGGTTCGCCAACTCTTTCCCCTGCCCAGCCCCCGTCAGGGTCCCTCCCGTGGGGGCAGCCGCGCAAGGTCCCTGGTTAGCGGTCCGCTATGGACGGCCACGGGCGGAACCATCGGACATGAGCTGGGGCACATCGCTGGGGCTTTCGCCGTCGTGATCTTCAGCTTCATGCTAGGCCCCGTCATCGTGTCTCTGCGCGTTGCAACGAAAATACTTCGTTCTCCTTATCTGCGTAACCGGTGGCGGCAACAGTTCACGATGGCTTGGCAAGAGCACATGGAGTTTACGTTTAGTTATTTCTTGTGGCAGCCGGCAAAGAACGGACACCTTGCGTACGATTTCGAAGTGGACAATTTCGATGAAACCCACATTGCGGGCAAAAATCCGGGGGTTACTATTCCGGGATTGCTGGTCGAAGGCAAAACCAGCGCCTGGAATGTCTCGAATCCCTACGGGCTCGCGCGGCGAGCGGCGGCGGTAGTAATTATGGCCGGGGCCATTTGTGCCATTCCGCTTCTTTGGATTATTGGGCATCATGCCGTCTATATTGGGCTGTTGCATCACATCGGTCACGCGGCCGCGCTTATTATTTCGGAATATTTGGCTGTGGTCTCGATCTCGACAGTTCTGATAGGCTTGTTGAACTACGCCCCTCGATTTAAAAACGACCTTCGTTCGGACCGTGTGCGAATGTTGCACGCGCTGGGATTGTCGAAGGGGCGTATCCCGCACGGCGGGCGGGCGCGTAGCCTCGTCGGTGGATTGAGCCAACTGCTTTCTTTGTCCACGATGGTTTCGAAATTAACCGATCTATTCCATCAAAAAGATTTGCTCACTCTTGCGGCTCCGGAAGAGAACTCGAGCGGGCTGTTAATTCTGATCGTCGTCGCCTTTCCGGCTTTGTACGAATTCCTGATGGATCATTTCGCGCCGTGGCGACCATTCCGCGCGGCCGACTCGCGGCGCGCCCATCCCCTGTCACCGGATTCCGAAGTTATTCCGACGGAAGAAACGATTCAACAATTTGTCGATCATTACACAGGAATATGGAGCGCATGGCGCGATGTCATGCGGAGGCCGGAATGGCGTGAGCGATCGACGCGCTCCATCCTTTCCACACACTTCCCCGTCCTCACTTATAACACGCTTTATTTCTTATTGTTACGACTTGGGCAAATTGATCATCGATTAACCGGCAATGCCGAATCAGCGACGCCGCATCAGCGCGACGCCTTTGCGGATCTTTACACGGCCGCACAGGCCATGCTCCGGCAGCACCGCGGCGCTATAGACGAAGAAAATCGCCAATTAAAACTTCGCTCCGCGCTCCGGGACGCGGATGAGTTGGTAGCAAAACTGCAGGGGGTCGTCGGACGGAACGCGCCGCTCGATGCACGCATTCTCTTTCGGACGTACTCCGGCTTGCCTTACGCCATCCGACTTGAAATCCGCAATCCACCGGTGACGCTAACCGCTGCATCGCTCGATCGTTGGGCGGATGTGACCGGTACGACTCCATTATTTCTTCAGCCCGAACCCGCGACGTTGTTGATGGACCCCTTGACTCAGACGCCTCACCTCTTGGCCAAGACTTTTGTGCAAACAGATCATCCTGCCCATGGACAGCAATTACCGCTGCAACCCGACGTCATCTCCTTCTGGCAAAAATGGTGGCCATTCCGGCCGCATCTTAAAATGGTAAGGCGTTATTTTCGACGGGACGACTCTCAAGCAGCCTAAAGCAACGAACCTTTTGGGGCGATGGCGCGTCTAAGGAAAGTATGCCCCCGCTCTGTTCCATTATTATTCCAACATTTAACACCCGCGAGCTCACCCTGCGTTGCTTATCCGCACTTGTCAGGGACCTGCCGGCCGATCGTTATGAAATCGTGGTCGTGGACAATCATTCGACCGACGAGACCTTTGACGCCGTGGGGGCCCAGTTTCCCAACGTGAAGCGGATCGCGCTCGCGACCAATGCGGGTTTCGCCCGGGCCTGTAATCAAGGTGCGCGGGAAGCCAGCGGCGCTGCCTTACTCTTTCTCAATAGCGACACGCGTCCGCAACCCGGTGCCATTGCCACCCTGCTGCGCTGGCTTGAAGAACACCCCGAGACCGCCATCGTCGGGCCGCAATTGATTGGCCCGCGCGGGCACATTCTCCAGATGTCTTGGGGATGGGTGCCGCTTTTCTTTCAGGAAATTGCGCTTCAGTTTCTCTCTCCAAAAAATCTTCTGAACTCGGTCTTTCGTCGCAAGCTGGTCGAACAATTGCAAACGCATCCCCGAGCGGTTGCTTGGGTATCCGGCGCTTGTCTAATGGTTCGACGGGAGATATTTCGTTCGCTACAGGGGTTTGATGAAAGTTACGAACTTTATTTTGAAGATGTCGATTTGTGCTGCCGCGCACGCGAGGACGGGGGACAAGTCGACTTTGTGCCCCACGCGCAGGTCGTTCATTACCTCGGACAATCGGTTCGACAGAACCCCTCTTTAATCGCGTTGATTTACCAGCAAAGTCATATCACGTTTTACCGCCGCTACGGCTCGTCAATCGCTTTGTTCTTCTTAAAAGCTTATCTTCTCGCGAAATGGCTGCTGACCAATCCGCGGCGGCCCAACAGCGATCCACGTCAGCTTCGTCAATATCTGGAATCCTATCTTGCCGTCATCTTGGAAAGACGCAAAATCCAACTTAAAAACGTCGCCTAGCCACACTCCCGCGATCGCCTCCTTCAAACGGTCACGGACAAAAACGTGACAACTCTCCACAATCTTTTTGCCATGGCATGACAAGCCGCAAGGCTCGAGCTGTTATTCTATAGTCTCGGCCATTCCGGCAAAGCGGAAAAGCCGTTTTCCATGACTATAATAGGGACTATTTGAGCCGCCCAACCCAGAAGCCAAGGGAATATTGAATGAATCGCCTACGACAATTTTTTTATCTGAGCGGCCACATCGCTCTGTTGACCCTGACAATGACACCGCGACTCGGAGCCAGTAGCGAGGCCCAGACTCTCTACCAAGAAGCCGTGATGAAAGAAACCGGTGAACGCGATCCTGAAGCGGCCATTGCTCTTTACCAAAAGGTCATCGAGAGAGCCGGCCAAGATTACCGGATGGTTTCCAAGGCGCGCCTACGTCTTGCTACCTGCTATGAGCACCTTGGGAAAAATAAGGAAGCCGAGCAAGTTTACCTTGATATTCTGAAAGAGTCGTCTCAGTCCTTGCCAGAGGCGGCTCAAGCCGCTCACACGAACCTCGGCCGCTTGCAGGCCGAAGACCGAAAACCAGCTGCAACGGCCATGACCCTGGTTAAGGAATTTCAAGATACGCGGGCAACAATATCGATGGGGCCCGTATGGGTTCGCTCCGGGCGCGAGTCGTTGCCTGAAGTGACCCTGGCGTTGCGTTACCGCCTTTCGCCCGCTCGCTGGCCGCTAAGCTTCTACGCCGAGGGCGGCACGTTACCGCCAATCAACAATCACCGAATCCAGAACGGCGTGAAACCCTCTGGATCGGGAAACCCAGACCTGGCCACGCTCGATCTCAGCTACCAAGCGCATCTGGCGCTTATTGCCGAGTTGCCGCACGAGCATCACCCCGGCCTCGTTCCAGAAATTGGATGCGGCGCGGCGATGACGGCGTCCCATATCGAGATCACAAATTTTACGCAACAAGAATTAAGACAGGTTGTTTGGAGCCCTTATTTTGCGGCTGGCCTGCATGTATTTGCTGACCGCCCGTTGTCCTTGCTCTTGGCCGCGACGTACACACCGAACCCCTTCGGACAATCGATTCAAATTAATTCGCCCCCGCATCCCCAAAGTTTCGACTTTCCCAATTCCCTATGGACCATGGCGGCAACGCTGCAGCTGAAGATCGGGTGGACGGAAGTCGTTTTGAGGCCGCAACAATGAAAACGCGCCGACGATTTTTAGGGGGAATGGTCGGTGGGATTCTCTTAGTGTGTGTGACGACTATCGGAATTCATGCGACGACCAGCACGTGGACCGGCGCGATAAATGGAGACCTCAATAACGCCGGCAATTGGAATAATGGCGTGCCCAGCGATATCGCTATCTTCAGTGCCACGGCGATCACGACACCTTCAAACTCCTCGGCCATCGGCCTCAACAGTCTCCAATTTGACGCTAGCGCACCGGCCTACAACATCACCGTCGCCAATCACAGTATCAGTGGGGGAGGCATAACAAACCAGAGTGGCCAACAACAACATTTTCTTGTGGACGGCGGAGTGATGTCCCTTAATTCCAATACGATCGATGCCGGCATTATCATCAGCGTATCCAACAACGGCGCGTTGGACTTCAGCGGCGGAACGGCGGGCAGCGCGACGATCACTAATAACACGGGATTTTTTAACCCCCAGGTCGCTGGTGTCAACTTCGTGAATGCATCGGCCGGTAATGCCTCAATTGCCAACAGTGGACAAGGTGAAGTGACCTTCAGAGACTCAGATGCCGGTAACGCAATAATTACCAATTCGGGAGAAGGCACGATCGATTTTATCGACTCCTCTGCAGGTCTGGCGCACATTACGAGCACTGGCGGCACCACTTATTTTTCCGGCGGTACCGCCAGCAGCGCAACCATTACGATTGCCGGCGGAGAGATCAACTTTGGTATCGATACATCCGCCGGCAACGCCATCATCGCCAACAATGGTCCATTAAATGGGGCCAGCGCGGGAGTATTTTTTAACTCGAACGCCACGGCGGCTAACGCCGTTATCACGAATAATCAGAGTGCAACCGCTTTTTGGGACAGTGCCACAGCGGCTGGCGCATCGATCACAAATAATGCTGGGGGGGAGACATTTTTTGAAATCAATTCCACACCGGACCGGGCCATCATTACCAACAATAGCGGAGGGAAGACCTCGTTTTATACAAGCGCGACGACCAGCCATGTTGTTTTGATGGCCAACGCTGGGGGCATCGTCGACTTTAGCCAGTTAAGTTCAACTGGAATTTCCGTCAATTCCATTCACGGCGCTGGATCCTATCTCCTGGGGTCAAAAGGTCTAGTGTTGGGCAATAACGGAGACAATAGCGATGTCTCCGGCTTGATCAGCGGCGCGAGAGGCTCGCTGGTCAAAGTCGGGACGGGCACTTTTACACTTTCAGGATCGGCGCTATACACCGGCTCAACGCTGATTAATCAAGGTCTGCTGCTGGCCGGAAGCGCTAACGCCTTCCCAAGCTCAAGCACGGTCACTCTCGAAAATGCTGCCGACGTCGGAATGCAATTACAGGGATTTAACCAAACGATCGGATCGCTCGCCGGCGGGGGCAGTCTCGGCGGGAGCGTGTCACTGGGAACGGGCACGCTGACCACGGGGGCCAATGCCGCATCAACGCTTTACGATGGCGTGATAAGCGGCGCCGGAGGTCTCATCAAAATCGGAACGGGAACATTTTCGCTTACCGGGACCAACACCTACCAGGGCGGATCAACCATCGCTGGCGGAACATTGAATATCCAGACCGACGGCAATTTAGGGGATTCATCGGGCGGGCTGTTTTTTTCTAACAATGCCATTTTGCAAACGAGTGCCACGATCGTATCCAATCGCTTGCTGACGCTGGGAAATGGCGGCGGTCGCATCGATACGAACGGATTTAATTCAACGTTTTCCGGCGTTATCGGCGGGTCCGGGGGACTGACCAAAGTTGGAACAGGCATTCTTACGGTTTCTGGAACCAACACATATTCCGGCTCAACGGTTATCAACGGAGGAGTTTTGCGAGCGGGGGGCCCTGCAGGCCTTCCAAACGGTACGGCGATTACGTTGTCGAACGTTTCGGGTGCGCTCTTGGATCTGCATGGCTTCGACGCATCGATTGGTTCGCTGGCCGGCGGAGGCGCTGCCGGAGGCAATGTGGCACTGGGAACCGGTACAGTTACCATCGGGACGGATAATACCTCGACGACTTACGCGGGAACGATCAGCGGGGCAGGATCCTTATTAAAGACCGGCACGGGAACGCTTGGGCTTTCCGGAGTGAACGCTTTTACGGGTGTGACCACGGTCAATGCCGGAAGTTTAGCGCTCAATGGAACCCTCCCTGGGGACGCCGTTATTGGACCGGGGGGAACCTTGTCCGGTAGTGGAACCCTGGGAAATCTAACCAACCTCGGGTCCGTAACTCCCGGCCAAAACGCGGTTGGTACTCTCACAGCAACCCGTTATTCAGGGGCGGGAACGTTGAACATCGTTTTTAATGGAACCTCTCATAATACGTTGGCGGTCACTGGGAATGCGGACCTAACGGGTGGAATCCTTCAAATTGCGGGATCGGGTTTTACAGCGGGACATTACAACGTGTTGACGGCCTCTTCGATCGTGGGATCGTTTGATGCGTTTAAAGGTCCATCCTCTACAGGTTTTCTGCAATTCTCAACCGATTATCTTCCCACCGATGTTCAACTCACTATTAGCACGTCCAGTTTCTTGTCGGCCGCCGTAACGCAGAACGCAAAAAATGTGGCGGCTGTTTTGGATGCGCGTAAAGATTCGGCGACAGGCAACCTTTCGACCACGATCAATTCGTTGCTTCTGCTTTCAAATAGCGACGCGCAAAATGCGTTTGCGGCGCTGAGCGGCGATGCCATTGGCTCGTTTCAAAGTATAGCCCTTCGCAACGCCCAGACGTTTTCCAGCCAGATCATGGATCGGGCCACGGCGGCAGAGGCTGTCACGGTCGCACAGAAAACCGTTCCCCTCGAAGTCGCTTACAATGGCGATTTATCGCATTCCGGGCTAGGCTTAACCGGATCGCAAAATACAGCGCCGCTGTCGACCGTCTCCTACGGACTTTGGTCGCGGGCGATCGGATTTTTTGACCATGTCGACGGTGATTCATCCGCCGGGTCTCCGGCCTCGAAGAGCACGACCGGTGGTTTTCAAGCGGGTTATGACTATCTCGTCGACAATGATATTCTCTTCGGCTTTAGCGGCGGCTATTCCAAGTCGAGCCTCACGATCGAAGACCGAGCCAGTTCGGGGGATGCCGCTACGCTTCAGTCTGGCGTGTATGCCCGTTACAATCCCGGTCGCTGGTTTGTGAGCGGATCGATCGCTTATCTAACGTCTTCGAACCATTTGACGCGGCCGATCCAATTCACCGGAGTCAATGAACAGGCGACGGGCAACTTTACGAGCCGCGTGTATACGACCTTAGCGCAAGCCGGATATAATTTCGCGCCTCGCGATCACTTTGCGCTGCAGCCCTTCTTATCGTTAAGGCAAAGTCATTTGCATCAAAGCGCTTTTACGGAATCGGGTGCGCCCGGGCTAAACCTGAGCGTGCAGGACCAGACGGTCAATTCTCTTGTTTCCGCCTTGGGTGGGCGCCTCGCGCGCGAGTTCCGAGCTCATGGCGCCTATCCGTTTACGGTCGGAGCACAGGCGGCCTGGGAACATGAATCACAAGACCTCGACAACAGGATTACCGCCGAGTTTGAGGATGCCCCGGGAGCCACCTTCAGCGTTCAAGCCACTCCCCGGCGGCGCAACGCCGCGGCTCTCGGACTCGACGGCAGCGTCACCCTCTCCAAGAATCTGAAAGGATTCGCTGATTACAAGGCAACGCTTAGCTCGGGACAAACCGACATAGGCCTTTTCGGGGGCTTGCGATTCACTTGGTGAGGGACCACCGGTGTTGATGGATGCCCTGGACTCGGTTAAAACGCGGAACCCGCTGCGCGTCTTTGCCGTTTTCGCCGTCGGCATTATCCTTCCCAGCGGATTCCTGAGCTATCTGGGAATGCGTTCATTTCAGTACGAAGGGGCCCTCCTGCAAAAACAAACCGAAGAACGTTACGCGACGGTCGCCGATGTAAGCGAAAAAAAAGTCGGCGACCAACTGAGCGACCTCGTCAGCGCGCTAGCCAAACTCGGCCGCCATCCCGCTGTGGAAGCGTTGCGAACGCGGGAAATTATCCCTATCCTGCTCGAGACGACCAAATTGAATGGTCTTCCGCTTCGAAATCTTTACGTTTTCGACGATCAAGATCAAATGGTCGCTCCCTGGTCTCAGGAGCCGACGAGGGGTTATGACGGTGAGTCGCCCCGCGAAATCAACTGGGGACCCTGGAGCGAAGAAGTCGAACGTCTCGACCATCTCGAATTTGTCGACAAAAATGTCGCGCTAGCCGTCGAGGGTTATCTCGATCTTGAGAAACAGCATATGTCCCCTACCTTGCAAGCGCAACTTCTTAAAAGTATTGCCGATGGCTACCACAAACTTGGTCAAACACGCCAGGCTGAGGCCAGCTATCTAAAATTGGCGCGCGATTTTGACGGAATCCTCGACACCTCCGGCTGGCCGATGGGAATTCTCGCCCGTCAATTGCTGATCCGGCTCTATGATCAACACAAGGATACTAACCTCGCCTTCGATACTCGCATGGACATTTTGGAAGGCCTTGTGGGTCGGCATTGGATTTTGCCGGCATCGCGCGAAGAGACGCTCACCGGAGAGTTGCAGAATTCTCTCGCCCAAGCCTTATCGCGCCAGGCGATCAGCGGAACCGAACGCCCGCATCGACTGGAACGCCTGCAAGCCTTGAAAAACCGCCTGGCGGCATTGCGCACAGACGGTCATTATTTTGCGGCGCAAGTTTGGCCCACGCTGACCAAGCGTTTACGACAACGCGGATGGGTCGAACAAGGCGGCGTACTGGAAGTGTCGGCAGGCAAAGCGGACAGCTCGGTGGCGATTGTCGCGCCTATTCTATCGTCGGAAAATGGGCGGCGACGCGGATCGCTCGTCGCGATCGTCGATGGAAATTTGCTTTGGCCTATGATGGAGCGCACGTTAAACGATTACGCCCAACCCGTCGGTTTGCAAATCTCCTGGGACCATACCTCCGCCCAATTGGCGTCACGCAATAAATCCGACCGCGAGCTCTGGAAGTCACGCGTCGAGCGGCAGGTGAACGGCATCGACCCGCCGCTGCATTTCAGACTTTCTGAAGCAAGCTCGCAGGAACAAAGCCGTCTCTCCCGTCGCCGCTTGTGGATCTACGGCGGGATGATCGGGCTTTCGTTTGTCGTTATCGTCGTCGGACTTGTCGTGATGCGCCAAGCCGTCAAACGTGAAATGGAAGTGGCCAATCTGAAAGCCGATTTTGTCGCGAACGTCTCCCACGAGTTACGCACGCCGCTGACGACGATTTCCTATGTGGGTGAACGGTTGAATCTCGGACGCTACCGCACCGAAGAAGAGCGCCAAAAATTCTACGGCATGCTCGACAGGGAGACGCACCGGCTAAAAGATTTAATCGAAGACGTTTTGGACTTCTCGAAGATGCTCGCCGGCAAAAAGGTTTACCGCCAAGAATCTATCGAGCTCGCCCCCCTAGTTCAGGAAGCCTATGAGCGGTTTCAGGGAAAGGCCCGGGCTAAAGATTTTGAAGTGCTCTTGGATTTGCCTCCCGAAGATGTCACGATCACAGGAGACCGGAAAGCGTTGATGCAAACCGTCTTGAATTTGATGGACAATGCCGTAAAATATTCCGGCCAGTCCCGACGCATCCAGGTAAAAGTTTTGAAGACATTGGAGCGTGCTATTATTGCCGTTCAGGATTTTGGAATTGGTATTTCAGAACAAGACCGTGAAAAGATTTTTGAAAAGTTCTACCGGGTGGAACAAGGGCTCGCGCGCGACACCGAGGGCGGCGTGGGGCTTGGGCTTGCGATGGTCAAACATGTCGTGGAAGGTCACGGCGGCACGATTCGCGTGCAGAGCCGGCTCGGCGAAGGCAGCACCTTTCTCCTCGAATTTCCGTTGCACCGCTAAGGAGGCCACATGGTTCGCATCTTGGTAGTCGAAGACGACCCGAACATTCTCGAGCTTTTACCCAGCGACTTGGAACTCGAAGGGTACACGGTCTTCACGGCCAAAGATGGTCTTGAGGGTCTTGAGCGCGCCAAAACCTTGAAACCGGATCTGATGATCTTGGACGTCATGCTTCCTAAGATGAGCGGTTACGACGTCTGCCGGGCGTTGCGCCGCGATGGGTCAGAGATGCCAATAATTATGTTGACCGCCAAGGGCCAGGAAGCCGACAAAGTGATCGGTCTCGATTTCGGCGCCGACGATTATGTGACGAAGCCTTTCGGCGGTATGGAATTGATGGCGCGTGTGAAAGCGCTTTTGCGCCGCCACAAACGTGTGCTCGACAAAGTCGAAAAAGTGAAGTTCGACGATGTCGTCGTCAATTTCAAGCGCATGGAAGCCAGCAAAAAAGGAAAGCCGATTTCGCTCAGTCCCAAGGAATATCAAATTCTCGAACTTTTGCTGCGGCACCGCGGCGAAGTCGTCAGTCGCCGGCAGTTTCTCGAAGAAATCTGGGGCTATGATGAAATGCCCTCGACGCGCACGGTCGATAACCAACTCGTCACCCTACGGCAGAAACTCTCACCCAAAGATCCCGAAACCTACATCGTGACAATCCACGGTGTCGGCTATAAATTTATTGCCTAGCCCCTCGTAATTTCCAGCGTCACTGTCATCTCCGTGAGAAGTGCACGGGTAAAAAGAAGGTGCCCTCTCCCGACCCAACGTCTTCTCTCGACGGCCCTGTAAGTAACCGCCAGACGTTCCCACCGGCGTACAAAAACATGACAACTCAGGACAATAGTTTTGCTTGCCGGTGACACCGTCTTTTCCGCATCCCGCTAGAATCATTACAGGCAAATAAAAAATGAGGCGCGGTCGTCGAGCGTCCCGCGGGGTGACATGTGAACATGCATAAACCGTTGTTCTGGTATCAAGGGGCTTATTTTCAGCCGCAACATCTCCAGCAAATGGAGCTCTCCTGGGAATCTCGTCTCGCCCCATTGACCCGCTGGATGACACCGCATTTCTGGGGCGTCCAGGACATGGAAATCAAACGCGCGGCCCTCGGAATCCGTTCGTTCGGATTGCTGCGCGGCCAGTTATTGTTTCCGGATGGCACAGCGGTCGAATTTCCCGGCAATGCCCTCCTAGAAGACCGTTCATTTGTCGATGGTTGGATCGAAGGCGGAAAACCTTTGCCCGTCTACATCGGCCTGCGGAAATGGAATCCAGAGGGCGAGAACGTGACGGTCGTCAAACGCGGGGAACCCTTGGCCGACGTCGCCACCCGGTTTATTGTCGATGCCGATCCCGAAGAAACAAGAGATTTGCATGCCGGCGGCCCGGCGGCTTACATCAAAAAACTCACCTATCTGCTCAAAGTTTTCTGGGAGCCCGAAAAAGATCACTTGGGCGACTATCTTTTGATCCCCGTCGCTCAGCTCGAGCGCCGGGGAGCGGACATCGGGCTTGATCCACGCTTTATCGCGCCCTGTTTGTCAGGCACCGGTTCCGATACGCTCCAGCGGTTGATTAAGGATATTTTGGATCAACTCGCGGCTCGCGGCCGCCAACTTGAAGAACATAAACGCCAGCGCGGAATTCAGAGCGCCGAATTCGGATCGCGCGATCTCGTCTACCTCATGGCTCTGCGCTCGATTAACCGCTGCGTTCCTTTGTTACGCCACTTGTCCGAAACGCCGCAAGTGCATCCCTGGCAGCTCTACGGCACGCTGCGCCAAATCGTCGGCGATCTCTCATGCTTTTCCGAAACAATTGACGTTTTAGGAGAAGACCCACAGGCGCATGAAGCGGCACTTCCGGCCTATGAGCCCTTGAATCTGTGGAACTGTTTTTCGACGGCGCAAACCAGGATCGTTCGGTTGCTTGACGAGATCACGGCGGGACCTGACCACACCGTTAAACTCGATCTCGCGGAGGGTCTGTACTCGGCGGCCCTAAAACCCGATTGGCTCGAAGGCGACCACCGCTATTATCTGGCCCTCACGATGGAGCACGAAGGAAAAAACACCGTCGACGCGATGGAAGGCGTGGCCAAACTTAGCTCGCAGGGGCAAATAGACCAGCTCATTGCCCACGCGCTGCCGGGTATCCCGCTCGATTACTTGAGCGCCGTGCCACAACAATTACCGCGACGCGGAAACGTTCTTTACTTTGCGATCAATACCGGCGATGACCAATGGTCGTCGATTAAGAAGGAACGCCATATTGCTTTCTCTTGGGACGGCGCCCCGGCGGACCTGCAGGTGGACCTCATGGTGGTGGCGCGATGACTCCCATGACGGCGCCATCCGTCCGTTTCATCGATGGTTTTATTGAGCTCCTGGGTTATGTTCAATCGTTTCGCCAAACCGCCGCGGAGAAACAGCCGGCCTATGAAGAGGTTCGCAGCGAGATCCTGCGGTTACTCAAACAAAGCGAACGCCTGCCGGGCAATAGTGACGGTTCATTTGCGGATTACGACCAAGCTCGCTATGCCGTCTGCGCGTGGATCGACGAGTCGATATTGGGATCAGCCTGGCGTTTTAAAGGACGCTGGCGCCCGGAATTGCTGCAGCGCACCTTTTATCATTCCGCTGACGCCGGAGAACAATTTTTCCGACGGTTAAACGGTCTGGCCGGCCATGAGGGGGCGATCCGCGAGGTTTTTTATCTTTGTCTAGCCTTGGGATTCAAAGGTCGCTATTGCAATCCCGATGATGCCGACACGCTTGAGCAACTTAAAGATCGCCACCTCAAACTTCTTTTTAACGGCGCCTTCGATCAACCGTCCGTCGCTTCATTGGAGGAGGCAACACTTTTCCCCGATGCCTACGCCCAGCGACCAGCACTGCCGCGCCCAAAACCCGCTTTCCGGCAGTTCGCTTGGAGCATCGCGTTCGCCGCGCCGGCGTTTCTTTTTGTCACACTTTTCCTCGTTTACCGTTTCACGCTTTTTAACGTCGGCCAAAACATTCTCAAGGCGGTGTCCTTGTGATGAAAGCCATGGTTACAAGCGCTCTCGCGCGCGCCGCGGCCGGCATGTTGGGGGCCTCCGCCGCGGTCTTGGGTTCGCGACAACTTTTCCCGAGTGATCGTCCGGCATGGGTGGGCGGTTGCTTGTTTCTCGCGGTCGCTGGGGCCGGTTCGGGAATCCTGCTTTTGCGCCGGCGATGGCTGCGTAAAAACGACCACCGAACGGGGGGAATTGAGGTGGTCGCCGAGACCCCCATAAATGCTGGCCATGGTCAAGCAACGCTTCGCTCCCAGTGGAAAACCGCCATCACCTTTTTAAAACGATCTGCTTTGCGAAAACGCGGAAATCCCCGATACGTTCTCCCTTGGTACTTGGTTCTCGGGGCCAGCGGATCCGGCAAGACGTCGGCCCTGCAAGATGCCGGTGTTGCCACGTTCGCGGGCGCCACTCTGCGAGCGGAGCCCGTTGCCACGAGCCACTGCGGCTGGTCTTTTTTCGAGCAAGCCATTGTCATCGACACCGCGGGCCGCTACGCCTTTTGGGCGGATCAAAACAAGGATAAAGCCGAATGGCACGAGCTGCTGGATCTCCTCTTCACCCAGCGCCGCAAGGAACCGCTTAATGGGTTAATCGTAACCGTCGCCGCGGATCACCTGATGACGTCTGGCGACGAAAGCTTGCGTAGCGAGGGCCAAACCCTGCGCCAGCGTATCGACGAGTTAATGCGCATGGTGGGTTCACGGATTCCGGTATACGTTCTCGTCACCAAATCCGATGCTCTCGACGGCGTCAAAGCGTTGGGCGACCATTTGTCTCCGCAGGGACTTAGCCAGGCCATGGGCTGTTTAAACGAAGAGGGAACAACCGACGCCAGCGCCTTTCTGGATAAAGCTTTTTCGACGGTTAGCGACCGGCTGAAACGCTTGCGTCTCGTGCTCACGCGGGTGGGTCAGCCCGGAGCCGCGTCTCCGGCGCTCCTACGGGTGACGGATCAGCTGCTCAAAGTTCGCGTCGGCGCGGCGGCCTTTATCCAGGGAGCCTTTCAAGAAAACCTCTATCAAGAAACCCCGCTCTTGCGAGGTCTCTTTTTGACCAGCGCCGGACGCGGCAGCAACGGGTCGAACGCTCCCCGAGGGTGGTTCCTTCACGATCTGTTCGCACGCATACTTCCCGCCGACCGCGCGCTTTTCTCACCCACGCGCCGGGCTTTGGGTTGGCGCCGCAACCAGCTCGGTATTGGAATGGCCTGCTGGCTCAGCTTCGCCCTCGCGGCCAGTGGCCTCATGAGCTATTCCTTTATTCGCAATCTTCGGCTGTTGAAAGACACCGATCAGCAATTTGCCCGGCTCGCGGGACGTCCGAGCGACCAGGTTGGCGCCATCCTGGCTCTCGACCAGTTAGACCAGGCCGTTATCTTGCTGCAGGAAAAAAGCCGGAGCGGATGGATCTCCGCCTTTGGGCTTCGCGATGTCGCCCGCGTTCAACAGGCGCTGGAAGAAAAGCTGAGCGTTGAGTTCCGGCGCCGCATTCTTCTGCCCATCGACACCGAGAATCTCGCCGACCTGGCGGCGCTGACGGCGTCGTCCTCGGACGATCACTATGCTCGCTGGATCGGCCATCTCGTTGGCCGGCTAAGCGTTTTGCGGGCCAAAGTCGACGGCGCCAGCCGCACGTCCTTGCAGCAGATCGCGCCACCACCCATTCCCTTTTTAAAACTCGACGGACGCGACGCGAGTACCGATCTCAAAGAAATGTTTGGCCGGCTGTATGTCCATGCGGTGGCTTGGTCGTCCGACGAAGCGGGGGTTGATCAAGAGCTCTCAACTCTGCAGGCGCAACTTCAACATCTTTTAAAACTGAAAGCCGGGAATCCCCGCTGGGTGATTGCCTGGGCGGCCGCACAAAATTCCGTTCCACCGATTACGCTCGGAGAATTCTGGGGTGGGCAGACCGCATCGCCCCGCGAACCGGTGATCCCCGGACTGTTTTCGCAAAAGGGCAAAACCAAAATTGACGCCTTCTTCAGGGAAATCGACCGAGCGCTGGCCGATCCCGCCGCCTCGTTCAGCTTGAAAGCCCAGTTCGAACGATGGTATCGGGCGAGAGCCTATGAGGCCTGGCATCAATTCCTGAATTCATTTAATCTCGGCTGGCAACGGTTGCGTGGCCAAGATCAGTGGCAACAAGCCGTCTCCCGAATGGCGGGTGAGCAAGGCCCCTATAACGCGTTCCTGATTCAAATGGCCCGGGAATTCGACCCTGTGGCGATCGCCGACCTACCACCCTGGTTGCAACACATCGAGAAAGCCCGCGACCTCAGCCACTCCGTGGCTTACTGGAATTATCGTCAGCAACTGGAAAAAGCCGCGAAAGCGGCGGCCGATCCGGCCAAAGTCTTGACGGAAACGGCGCAGGCCTTCAACGAACAATCCGAACCCGGCACGTCCTTGTTCTCGCTCGCCTCCGGTTCCCTAGCCCGCCTGAAAGCCGCCGCGCCAAAAGAGGTCGCCGGGGACCCTGCCGTGTGGCGCTTAGTTTCAGGACCCCTCGATTTCTTATGGCAGTATGCGCGACTGGCGAGCGCGAGTCATTTGCAGGCGGACTGGGACAACCAAGTATTGGCCGCGGCCACGGGACTGAGCGGGACTCAAGCGCTCTCGGTGTTGCTGGCCAAAGAAGGTCCGGCGATTCGCTTTGCTAAAGAACAAGCCGCGCCCTTCGTGGAGTGGAAGCCTCAGGCCGGATATTTCGCCAAGCAACGACTGGGAGGCGCGCTGCCCTTCAGCGGCGCTTTCTTTGCGTTCCTAAATGGTGCCGTCTGGGTTTCGAGCGTTAGCGAACTTCATGTCGCGATTACGACTCAGGACCCGGAGACAAACCCGGGCTCTGCCCGCATCCCGCACGTCACGCGATTGACGATCAATTGCGGCGGTAAACCCCAAGTCCTGGCCAGCCGCCGCTGGCGCGTGATCGAAAAATCCTTCAACGTCGCGCAGCAACAATTTTCTTGGTCTCCCGCTTGCGGCGACACCCTCTTGGAAATGACCGTCGGCGGAGCCCGTCTCAAGAAAACCTATCCAGGATCCTACGGCTTTCTGGCGTTCCTGCATGATTTCAAAACCGGCAAACACACTTTTTATCGCAATGACTTCCCCGACCAAATCCCCGCGCTGGCGCCACTCGGCATTACCTGGATCGCGATGCACTACCGGATTCAAGGCGCCCCCGACTTTGCCGCGCCGACAGCGGCGCCGTCTAAAATCCTTTCCAGTTGGGAGCCCCGATGATCGATTTGGCGCGTTTAGGGAAAGATCCTGTGCGGCCCGACCGCCCTGCCGGCGACGACGCCAAATATGACACCCGCTTCGACGAGCTTCAAGCCGAAGTGCAAAAATCCGTTTCTGTCATCGGCGGCGCTCCCGACTGGACCCGCATCGCCCTCTTGGCCTCAGACATTCTCGCCTCGGCATCGAAGGACCTCGTGACGGCCGGATACTTGGCGGTGGCCTTGGTCTATACGCGCCAAGCCGAGGGCTTTGTGACGGGTTGCGGGATCATGCTCGACTTGATCGAAAATTATTGGAACGACGGTTACCCTGCCAAAGCGCGAACTCGGGGACGCTCGCGCGCGATTGCCTGGTGGATCGAAAAGTCCGCCGAGGCCTTGAAGAAATGGAACGGCATTGCCTTAGCAGCCGATTCGGCCGCCCGCCTGTGTGAACGTTTTGAAACAGTCCACCCATTTTTGCGCGGCCAATTGGAAGACTGTCCTTCCTTTGCACCGCTCATCACCCTCATCCGGTTGGCCGGCGAGCGCTCCCTAGTTCAGGAATCCGGCGCCGCGGCCGATCGTCCCAGGCCGGCCAACCCGGCGCCCCGGGCCGCGCGAACGCCGTCGGAGTTAGACGTCAAACGCGCCTTGAACAACTGGGCGGAAGATTCCCGTCGCTTGTCGGTTCTCTTGTCCGCGCAAGATTTAGCGAACCCGCTGGTTTACCGGCTTAATCGCTTGGCTCTTTGGCTCGGTGTCAACGAATTGCCTCCGGCCACGCAGGGACGCACGCTGCTCGAGCCCCCCGAACCGCGCATCGTCGACCGCTTACGCCAGCTGGAGCGCGCAGGGGACTATCCGGCGCTGCTCGAAGCCGCCGAAGCCGAAGCGTCGCGATTTATTTTCTGGTTCGACGTCCAGCGTTACGCCGCCCAAGCATTGCTGGCCCAAGGTGAGCGGTTTGCCGCGGCGGCAGAAACGGTTCAACAAGAAACCAGACAGTTCCTCCATTTGCTGCCGGGTCTAGAAATCTTGTCTTTTTCTGACGGGACGCCCTTCGCCGATCCCCAAACCATTTTATTCTTCTCGCCAAACAAGAGAGAACAATTATCTACAACGTCAACCCACAACACCAGGAGGATCGTATGTCAAAACTAGAAGAAGGTTCAGTCGCACCCGCAGAACGTGTGAATATCGTCTATCGTCCGTCGGCGTCCGGAGCCAAGGAGGACGTCGAACTTCCGATGAAACTCCTGGTGGCGGGCGATTTTACCGGAAAGGAAGACACTCGGACGATCGAAGAGCGCGAGCCGATCAGCATCGACAAGGACAACTTTAATGATGTCCTTAAAGCGCATGATTGCCGCCTGCATTTAACCGTGCCTAACAACCTTTCCCCGACACCGGGAAGCGAACTCGATGTCGACTTGTCGTTTGCGTCAATGGCCGACTTCGCGCCGGACCGCATTGCCGCTCAAATCCCGGTCTTAAAAGCGCTGCTCGAAGTGCGCGATTCATTGACCGCGCTCAAAGGGCCGCTGGCCAATGTGCCGGAATTCCGCAGCAAGCTTCAGCAACTCATTAAAGACGAAGGCGCTAGAAAACAAATCTGCCAGGAGATCGGAATCGGCAGCCAGGAGGAACATCATGATTAAGCTCAAGACAGAAGAAAAACTGCCGGTCGCCGTCACCGAGCAGCCGCTTTTGGACGGGCTCGTCCGGGCGACGCGCATTAAACCGAACGAAGAAGCCTACTTGGTCACGCGCAAAGGCGTCGAGTCGCTGCTCGGGCAACTGTTCAAACCCGGACAAGAACCCGCCCGCGTTTCCCACTCCGTGATCAACGACATGATCGCCGAAATCGACCGGAAAATTAGCCGGCAGATCGATGCGATTCTCCATGACGCCAGCTTCCAACAGCTGGAGTCGGCTTGGCGTTCGCTCAAGTTCTTGGTCGACCGGACCGACTTTCGCGAGAACATTTCATTGGAGCTCTTAAACGTCAGCAAAGAAGACCTGTTGAACGACTTCGAGGATGCTCCCGACGTCACCAAGTCCGGCCTTTACAAAACCGCTTACTCGGCCGAATACGGGACGTACGGCGGTAAACCTTACGCGGCGATCATCGGCAACTACGAGTTCGGGCCGGGCGCGCCCGACGTGCGCTTGATGCAATATTTGGCGTCGGTCGCGAGTGTCTCGCACAGCCCGTTCATCGGCGGGGCCGCGCCGACGTTCTTCGGCATTGAAGCCTATAGCGAGTTGCCGCAGCTCAAAGACTTACGGTCCATCCTTGAAGGACCGAAGTACGCCAAGTGGAAGGGATTCCGCGAGTCGGCGGATTCGCGCTACGTCGGCCTCGTGCTGCCGCGGTTCATGCTGCGGCTGCCCTATGGTCCGGAAACGCAACCCGTGAAAGGATTCGCCTATCAAGAAGATGTATCGGCCGGCCATTCCCAGTATCTCTGGGGCAATGCCGCCTTCGCCTTCGCCTCGCGCTTGACGGACAGTTTCGCCAAGTACCGCTGGTGCGCCAACATCATCGGTCCGATGGGCGGCGGTGCCGTCGGCGACTTACCCGTGCATCACTACGAAGCGATGGGATCAACCCAAATGAAGATTCCCGCCGAAACGTTGATCACGGACCGCAGCGAATTCGAGTTGGCCGAGGAAGGTTTCATCGCCTTGGCGATGCGCAAAGGCTCGGACAACGCGGCGTTTTTCTCCGCGAACTCTCCACAAAAGCCCAAGTACTTCGGGGGCAACAAAGAAGGCAAAGCCGCGGAACTGAACTACAAATTGGGACTGCAGCTGCCCTACATGTTTGTGATCAGCCGCTTGGCGCATTACATCAAAGTCATCCAGCGCGAAAATATCGGGTCGTGGAAAGAACGGTCCGACGTCGAACGCGAGTTGAACGATTGGATCCGCCAGTACGTGTCGGACATGGAAAACCCATTGCCCGGCGTGCGTGCGCGGCGTCCGCTGCGCCAAGCCGAAGTCCAGGTCGAAGATATCGACGGCGAACCGGGTTGGTACCGCGTGTCGCTCAAGGTCAGGCCGCAGTTCAAGTACATGGGCGCTTACTTCACGCTCTCGCTCGTTGGAAAATTGGAAAAAGAATAACAACAAACACCTAAAGGAGGACACACCATGGCCATGCCATGTTTTATGACGGTCGTCGGAGAAAAGCAGGGAAGCATTGATGGTTCGTGCGACATTAAAGGCCGGGAAAAAACCATCCTGACCTATGCCCTGGACCACAAAATCGAAATGCCGCGGGATCCGCAGTCCGGGCTCTCTTCGGGAAAACGCGTTCACGGGCCGCTCGCCGTGACGAAAGAAATCGACAAAAGTTCGCCCAAGCTGTACCAGGCGCTGTGCACCGGTGAACATCTGAAAAAAGTAGAAATCAAATACTTCCGGGTGGCCAAGGACGGAAAAGAAGAGCACTACTACACACAGGAATTATCGGACGCGATTGTTTCGGCGATCGAGCCGTCGGTCCCGCTGGTTTTCCTCAAGGAAAACGACGCGTACCGGCATATGGAAAAGGTGTCTTTTACCTACTCCAAGATCAAATGGACGTGGACTCCCGACGGCGTCGAGGCCGAGGATTCCTGGAAAGGCGAGTAAGATTCACAGGCCATGAGAGAAGAACGGTTATTGGAGCGCATCCGCCGCTGGGAGAAGGAGCCGCTGGGACGGGACCGCGAAAATCCGAGACGAGCAATCGATTCGGTCGTGCGGCACCTGCAGCGTCTCTTGAACACCCGACAAGGCAGCGCGTCAATCGCGGACGATTACGGAATACCGGATTTCACGCATCTCTTGCGAGGCGGCCCCGGCGCGCCGGGGGAAGTTGAAAACGCCATTCGGAACGTGATCGAAAAATATGAACCGCGGTTGGCCGGCGTGCGGGTGCGCTACGTGGCCCAGAGTGACGACAACTTGACGCACCGCTTCGATGTTCAGGCCAAACTCCGGACGGACGCTCGCCCGGTTTATCTGGAAACGGTTCTGACCTCCGACGGGCGCATTCAAGTGCAGGGTTAGATGGCATTGGGGTCATAGGAGGCTGGTCATGATTGCGTCCTTGGTTAAAGGCAGGACATTCAACTTTCTTGTTAGCGGAACCTCTTTGGATTTGCAGGTGGTGGAACTGACGATCGAAGAACAGCTCTCGAGCGCGTACCGAGCCGATCTGATCTTGGCTTGCGAAGAAGTCGTGACGCTCGATTCGGTCGTCGGCCAAGACGGGCTGTTGACAATTACGGGCGAGAACGGCGACCGCCTCGTTCATGGCATGATCAGCCGCTTCTCTCAGACGGGGCGACGCGGCCGATTTGTTCTTTATGCGGCGCAGCTCGTGCCGCGCATGTGGCTGATGTCGCAAAAGCAAGACAGCCGGATTTTTCAAAACCAAAGTTCGAGCGCAATTATCGGCGAAATCTTAAAGGACGATCAGATCCCGGCCGACCGGGCCGTCATGCGTTTGCAGGAGACCTATCCGGCTAAAGAGTTCAGCGTGCAGTATCAAGAAACCGATCTCGCGTTTTTGTCGCGGATCCTGGAAAGCGACGGAATCTGGTATTTCTTTGAACAGGCGGAGCATAAGCATATGCTGGTGATGGCCGACAGCCGTTCCGCTTATCAGCCCGTTAGCGGAGATTCGGCGCTGGCATTCAAGCAGTCGGAGGGGATGGTTCCCGTCGAGGAAGTCGTCTATCAGCTGGCCATGTCCAAAACCATTGGACCGGGCAAAGTCAGTCAAACGGATTTCAACTATAACAATCCCTCGCTGCCGCTGATGACGGCGCAAGGCGTCAAGAAAAACCAGGCGCTCGAGATTTATATGTATCCCGGCGGCTACGCCGATCCGGACGCCGGCCAACATTTGGCGCAAGTTCGACTGCAAGAGGTGCAGTCCATGCAGGAGTCGGGCGGGGGTTCGAGCACCTGCGCGAGGCTAGCGCCGGGTTTTACGTTTACGGTCAAAGGCCATCCCACGGCTTCCTTTAATCGCGATTATCTCGTGGTGGCGGTGAAACATTGGGGCCAGCAACCGCAGGCTCTCGAAGAAACCGGTGCTCCGGGAGCGCTCACGTATCACAACGAATTTACGGTGATTCCTGCCGAAACCACCTTCCGGCCCAGCCGCCGGGCGGCGAAACCGGTCATCCAGGGTCCTCAGACGGCCGTCGTCATGGGACTTGAAGGCGAAGAAATTTATACGGATGATCAAGGCCGCGTGAAAGTTAGATTTCATTGGGACCGCGGCGAGGCAAAGGATGAAAAGAGTTCCTGTTGGATTCGCGTCAGCCAGTTCTGGGCCGGTGAAGGCTGGGGCGCAATGTTTCTGCCGCGCAAAGGGCAGGAAGTGATTGTCAGTTTCTTAGACGGCGATCCCGACCGGCCGATCATTACGGGACGCGTTTACAACGGCGCCAACCCTACGCCGCACGCGCTGCCCGACCATAAAACAAAGAGCACTATTCTCAGCCAGTCGACCGACGGTGGCGGAGGCGCAAACGAACTGAGCTTCGAAGATGCCAAGGGCCATGAAGAGGTGTTTCTGCACGCGCAGAAAGACTTAACGATGGCCGTCGAAAATGACCGTCGCCAAGCGATCGGCCACGACGAATGGCTGAGCGTCGACAATGACCGAACCAAAATGGTCGCGGCCAACGAAACCACGCGCATCGGCGGCAGCAAAAGCGAAACCGTGGTACAGGCCTCGACGGAAAACGTCGGCTTGGCGAAGGTTTTGAATGTGGGAATCGATTACAGCGTCGATGTCGGCGCGGTGCATACCGTGACGGTCGGCGGCGCGATGAATACCGCCGTCGGCCTAGCGCAAGCCGAACAAGTGGGACTGAGCAAAATGATCGTCGTCGGGCAAGACATGAACACGAGCGTCCACAAAGACCATACGCTTGATGTCTCGGGCGCCGCCGTGACAAACGTCAGCAAAACGTACCAGATCGTGGCCGGCGACAGTTTCGAAGTCGTCTGCGGTCAAGCCTCATTCAAATTGGAAAAAGATGGGACCGTCACGCTGAGCGGCACGACGTTTAATTTAGACGCCTCAAAATCGGTAAAGCTCACCGGCGAGACCGTCGACATTAACTGAGGCTGATCAATGGATTTCCGCAATCGGACGATTTTTCCATCGTTGGCATTTAAGGCGCTGGACGCGCATGGCGAAGTGTTTCACGTGGCCGTTTTGCGCATGACACTCGACATTGCGCCTAGCGGTGCGTTATCCATCGCTCCGCATCAGCGTCCCCTGGCACAGACCGACATCTTTTATGGCGACGTGGGGAAAAGCAGCGTTCAGGAAGAAAGCGACTTCGCTCCTTATAAACCGTGGTGCGATGTGATCGTCATCGGAGACGCGGTCTCGCCCACTCGCCAACCGTTGGAACGATTTGAAGCCGGCATTCGCATGAGTCGCAAAGGAAACACCATCGTTGACAAGCGCGTTATTGTCACGGGCCCGCGGTTTTGGCAAAAACGGTTTCTCCGAGGATGGACATTGACCAAGCCGGAACCGATCGCGGCACTGCCCCTGCGATACGAATATGCTTATGGCGGAGAATGCCGGATCGACATAAACGATCCTGCTGCGCAGGGGGTGCCCGAAAAATACCGTTTGACTGCCCCGGAGCGTGCACAACACCCCGAAGGCGCCGACCATGCGCCGGCCGCGCATGCTTGCTACGAGGCTAATCCCATTGGTCGCGGATATTCGGAACGCTGGTATCTCCGGGCCAAAAAATTAAAACGCTTTCCCGCTCCCCAAATTGAAGCACCGCTTCATCCCTTATCTGAATTTGGAAAGGCTTACGCTCCTCAAGGTTTGGGAATTATCGGCCGCGCCTGGACCCCGCGATCCGAGCTCTGCGGCACCATCGACAATACGTTTGTGCAAAGCAAACGTCCTCTGCCCGAAGACTTCGATTTTGCTTATTGGAATGGAGCGCAACCGGACCTTCAAGTGTCATGGCCACAGGGCGATGAAACCATCGACCTGGTCAATATCGCCATCCCAGAGTCTAAGTCTGCTCGCTCCGATAGCCAAGGAAACCAAATCACGCGTCTTGTTTTGCCGGGACACAAGGTGTGCGCGCTGGCGACGTTGCCCGACGCCAAGCTCTCCAATCGGGAATTACGGATCGACACTCTTTCCATTAATGCGTCGACAAGCACCATTAGCTTAACGTACCGTTTGAAATTGCCTCAGGACCAAAACATCCAGAGTTTAGAAGTCAGGGTTCTGAGCGCTGAGGAAAAAGAAGTTCTCGACCAACATTGTGAAACGGTGACAACGACGATTGAGGAAAAAAGAAAACTGATCGAGGCCCGGTATGGCTGATCAACTCGGCATGCGAAAAGACGGCCGGTTCATCGCCATCTCCATGGCGCCTTCACTCAACAAAACCCCGCGTGGCCCCTCGACACCCGTGGTGCCTTATCCGGTTCTTTTTGACTTGTCCAATAGCGAAGGAACGGTCAGCAATGTTCAATTCAACGGTCACCCGGCCTATGTGTTGGACCAAACGACGCAGTCGCGTTGTATTGGCGATGAACAAGGAACGGCGGGAGGGGTGCGTTCCGGGACGGTGGGCGGCGAAATAAAACCGTCGGCGGGTAGCCGCAGCGTACGCATCGGCGGTAAGCAAATTGTGCGCGCGGGCGATCCCTGCACGCTGAACGCCGGCAACTGCCCGGGGCAGTACGTCGCCGTGCCCCCGCCCTTGTCCAATGGCCACGCTGATGATAATGCCGATGAGCAAAGGAAAATGTAATGACTGCTGACGGGTGCAAAATTCTCGGCGAAAGTAAGAGCAAGGTGGCAACAACCAAGCCTCCCAAAACTCCCGCCATCGCCTATTTCATCGATGGAACAGCCCAGAACAATACCAACCATTCGAATATCGACAAGATGTGGGCCGAGGCAAACCAACATGGTCGGTTAGTGCATGCTCTATACCAACAAGGACCGGGTGCCGACAGCAGCGATTTTTTCGGCAAAGCATCGGCTGTTGATGCATCAGCCAGCATTGTCATGAAAGCTTACAGCAACATATCGCGAGAGTTTAAAAATCTTAATCAGCCCGGTTTTCCCGCGCCTCGTTTGGATATTTATGGATTCAGCCGGGGTGCCGCCTTAGCGAACGAAGTGGCTTGGATCATTAACATGCGAGGGATCCAGGAGCCCGATACCAGTCTATGGCCCACAATTCGCGCACACCTTACAAACGGTCCAGAATTTTCTCTCGACCAGCCAATCCTGGCCAAACCGGGGAGTGTCAAAGTTCGTTTTCTCGGATTATTCGAAATGGTCCATTCGATCGGAAGACCCAATTACAATACGTCGAATCGATACCATACTATGGGCATTGCCCCAAATGTCGATTATGTCGCGCATGCGATGGCCTATCATGAAGACAGAAATTTTTTCATTCCCTCTATCGCCCGAAAAATGAGAGGATCACCAACCATCGTGCAACAGATGATATTTCCTGGGGTGCATTGCGATGTCGGCGGGGATAAGGATAACAACCAAGATATCATGAGTGTGACTCGGTCTTGGATGTGCAAGAATGCGGCTCGTGCGGGTGTCGATTATCTCGACCGGTTCAAATTGACCGAGCAGGAAGAAGCCATCATTTTAAATGACCCGGAGCGAATCATTGCCTCTCCAACGCCCTCCTATTACTATCAAGGGGCT
>JBBQYF010000006.1:0-32772 GCA_038208955.1 Elusimicrobiota bacterium | reverse complement strand
AGGGCCTCGCTGTTGATCAGCAGCACCCAAATGTCTGCGGCGATCACCCCATCGGACCTCGCTGTGCCAGGAACCTCGACGGTCACGATAACGAGCCCGGGACCGGGGGGAGGCGTATCGAATGGGCAAACTTTTGTCGTTAGCGCCACGAGCACAAATCCAACTCCCATCCTCGCCAGCCTGACGCCCAGCACGGCGACGGCGGGCGGTACGGCCTTTACACTCGTCCTCGCTGGAACCAATTTCCTGAACGGTGCCACCGTCCAGTGGAACGGCGGCAATCGCCCGACTGTGTTCGTCAGCAGCATTCAAGTGTCGGCCACTGTCGGCGCACCCGATATCGCCGTAGCGAGTACGGCGACCGTCGCCCTGATAAACCCCGGACCCGGCGGTGGAAGTTCGAACGTTTTAAACTTCGTCATCAATTCGGTCGTGGTCGGGAATCCCCTCCCGGTGCTTTCGACCCTCACTCCTTCGGCCGTCGCGGCGGGAACGACGACGCAAACGGTGACCCTGACTGGGGCAGGGTTTGTCTCCACCTCGATTTCGCAGTGGAATGGCCTGACGCGTCCGACGCTCTACTTGAGCAGCACGTCGCTGCGCGCCACGTTTCCGGCGTCCGATCTTTTGGCGGCGACGACGGCCAATATAACGGTCTTTAGTTCTGCACCGGCCGGGGGAACGTCGAACGTGTTGCCGTTTGTCGTGGCGGCGCCAAACCCCGCACCGGTCTTGTCCTCCATCTCCCCCACGACTTTCAAAATTGGGGATCCCGGTTTTACGCTCACTCTCACGGGAAGCAATTTCCAGCCTTTGTCAACGGTAAATTGGAACGGACAGCCGAGAACGACAAGCTATATCTCGGCGACGTCACTCACGGCGGCGATTCCGGCTTCGGATTTAACGATTCGCTCTTTTGCCTCCGTGACCGTGTTCACACCAGCCCCTGGAGGGGGAACGTCCGCGAGTAAACCGTTTACAATTCGGCTCGAACCGAGCGTTGTCAGCATAAGCCCGCGTACGGCTGTCGCCGGCTCTAGCGGTTTAACGCTGATCGTGAACGGCCGGAACTTCGCTAGCGATACGACAATCCGTTGGAATGGCGCCACGCGTAGCACGCTCTTTATTAGCTCCGTACAAGTTTCTGCAACCGTCCCTGCCACGGACTTGGCCGTCGCGGGGAATGTCCCGGTGATCGCTTACAATAGCAGCCCCGGGGGCGCATCGAGCAGCGTAACCTTCACCATCACGGCCGCGGCTCAAGCGACAGCGGGGGTATTGCCGCTCGGATTTGCCGGTTCGGCGGTTCCTTCCGATTATTCGGCCGCGCGGGTTTACCCGAATCCTTGGCGAAAGGACAAGTCGAAAAATTCCTACGTCGTCTTCGATCAAATGCCGAGGGGCACAACGGTGAAGGTGTTCACGGCCTCCGGTTATTGGGTCCAAACGCTTTCGGCACCGGACGGGGCCGTCGAGTGGGATCTCACCAACGGCAGTCATGAACCCGTGGCGACGGGGTACTATCTTTACGTCCTTGATGCCCCTGGCCAGGAGGTCAACCGGGGGATCGTGGCGGTCATTCGTTAGAAACGTAACGCGCTTGGGGTCGGGCTTTTTGTAATTTCGCCGGTTCTTGTTTGTCGAATGGCTTGGAGGATCCTATGACTAAAAACTTGAACACCCATCCGAAGCTTGAAAAATTGGCGAGCTTAATCAAAGACATTCAATTTGGAATGATGACCACTATCGACCGCGGGTATTTGCGTAGTCGTCCGATGGCCGCCCAGGAAATCGATGAAGACGGCGATCTTTGGTTTTTTACGGGGGTTGATACGGCGAAAGCCGATGATATCCAAGAAGATAATCGGGTAAACATTGCATTTGCCCGGCCCGGCGACCAACAGTATGTTTCTGTTTCGGGTAGCGCGGACTTAATTCTTGATCGGCAGAAAGCCAAGGAACTTTGGTCCCCGCCTTACAACGCCTGGTTCCCGAAGGGGTTGGAAGACCCCAACCTATTGCTATTGAAGGTTTCCGTTGAACAAGCGGAATATTGGGACGCGCCATCGGGGGCCATGGTTCAATTGATCGAACTGGCCAAAGCCGCTTTGACAGGGAAACCGTCGAAAAGCGAAGGGTCCGACCATATGAAGATCACTGTTAAACCATAAAACCTGCTCCGCTTAAACCCTTATCTAAGACTCCTGGCCGCGGGTGCCCTGGTATTAACGATTTCGAAACAGGCCATAGCCGGCGATGCGGACCCCCTTCGATTGGATCGGGCCCTGGCAGGAGTTTCTTTTGTCATCATTGGGTGGAACCACGTCCCCATTTCACCGGTACCGCGAGAATTAATCGACCAAGTCCAAAATATGTTGGGCGGCGGTGTTCGCGCGCTGCTGCTGGAAGTCCCTGAAGATTACGCGGATGATTTCGCCAAGGGCGACTTTAGTTATTTGCTCGAAACCACGTCGGGCGCCCGACGCTTGCGAGTGGCGCAAGCTTTCCGAGCGCAGGGGATCGCCGTCTTGGCGGCGGACGTTGCCGAGCGCTGGATGTCGCTTAACCCCTTAGCATTGCGCAAGAAAAACCCCTCTTTCAAAACCTTCGACGAACGCTGGATGCAAATGCGCAACAACCACTTCGTCGATGTGGCGCAGAAACAACTCACGCGCCAGCCCGGCTCGAAAGTCGTTCTATTGGTTGGGGCGGCTCATGCGACGTTAGTAGGTAAGCTCGCCCGCGGCAGAGGGATCTCTTGCCACGTTATTGACGTGAGCGAGCGGGATTTTAGCCGTTCCACCGAAAATAAAATGTTGGGAATTGACGACAATATAAAAGACGTTCAGATTGTCCTGGAAACCCTGAACGCTCAAGTGAGCGCTGCCACCGCAGAACTTCGGGCCAAAGGCTGCCCTTGGCCTGGGGCCGATTGGGATAGCGAGAGTCAAAGGCAATTCCTCGCATCCCGTCAGGCCATGATTCTCCTCCGCCAACCCGCCACGCAGCGGGCTGCTCGGCCCCTTGAGATTGTCTTGCGCGCGATCGCCCAACTGCAAATCACTTTCCCTGAGACCGCGAAGATGGCCCGAGCGTTGGCATTGAAAAGTGCTTCCGCGGAGCAAGAAAGGGCTAGCCGGTTGGCGGAGCGGGCCGCCACCATGGAACGCCTTCTCAATACCGTCGCTTCGCATGACTCATCGGGTGGCATAGCGATTGGGTCGGCGAACGGCCGCCGGGCTTTTTTTCTTCAGGACCCAAGCGGAACGTGGACGGAAAAAGTTGAAAATCCCGATGGACAGGTGTTTACAGCCCGGTTCAGAACAGAGGGCGAAATACTATGTCCTGAAGCCCCTTGAACGGAGACTTCAGCGTTGCTACCCCGCCTATAAAATGGGTTCTAATCTAGTTATGCGACAAGCAGCGCTCCGGCCGGGAAAGATTTATGTCGGCACTTCGGGATGGTCTTACCGGCATTGGAAAGGTCCCTTTTATCCTCGCGATCTCCCGGCTAAAAAGCAATTCGCCTATTATGTGGAACGCTTCAACACCGTCGAAATCAATCGGTCTTTTTACCGTTTGTTAACGGTGAATGCCTGCAAAGAGTGGAACGTGGCGACGCCGTCCGATTTTGCCTTCGTTCTCAAGGGAAGCCGATTCATTACCCACATGAAAAAATTAAAGGACCCCGCCCAGGCGCTCGCACGTTTCTTTACGCCGATAACGCCATTGCGAAAAAAAGTTCATGTTATTGTCTTTCAACTTCCGCCCTTCTGGGGATTTAACGAGCAGCGATTTTCTGACTTCTTGAAGGCGCTGCCCAGGGGGTTCCGGTACGCCTTCGAATTTCGAGAGCCCGGCTGGTATAACGAAACGACCTATGCTCTTTTAAGAAAGCACCGAGCCGCCTTTTGCATTTACGAGTTGGCGGGCCACCACTCTCCGATTTGTGTGACGACCGATTTCGTCTACATTCGACTCCACGGTCCGGGCGAGAAAAAATACCAGGGACTCTACGGGGAAAAGGGTCTCGCGACGTGGGTCGCCTCCTTGAAAAAATGGCAAGCCGCAGGCCGGGACGTCTATATCTATTTTGACAATGATCAGGAGGGATATGCGGTCCAGGACGCGCTTACCCTAAAGCACCTTCTTACCGCTCCAAGGCAACGATCGTAGCGCCGCCTGAGGGACATCTGCCGATGCGAGGCGCGCTATGTATTCAAGTTTTCAGGGACAGGATTTCTTACAATGACCCTCTGCTCAAGTCCACCAGCACTTGGTGGGTAGGCCAGGGTGGATCGATTAAAGGAGCTTAATTCTATGAACCATATTAAAGCGTTTGCTCGAGCATTTTTGTTTTCCAATCTTTTTACTTTCGTCTTCATCGTCGGTACAACCGTCCATGCCGTAACGACAGTGAAGATTCTATATCCTGAGCCACAACAGGAAGTGTTCGGACCCACGAAGATATTTGCGAAAACATCCGGAGATACGAGTGCTGTGGCCCAAGTTAAATTTAGTTACGGGACCCAGCAGCTCGGATCCGTGACGGCGCCTCCCTACCAGGTCATTTGGAACGCCCAGGGGTCTGGTCCAGCGACGATATCGGCAGAGGCCCTCGACCGTTCTAATAATCGACTGGCGCATTGGGAACTGACGGTGTTCATCGCAACGGGACCCGTTCCCGTCGTCTGTAATACGGTAATTCTACGAGTAATGAATAAGACGACGCAGACCATTACAGGAACTATTTTCCCTCAGAACTCCACGTTGGCCGTGGGCAATTACTCGGCTCCCGCCGGTCAGATTAGCGAAGGGCTTTTTGCCATCACCCCGATGCCTAACGCAATGAGTTATCCATTCAGGATTGACGCCACCTATCAAGGTCAGACGGCGCGAGGCTTTTGTTCGGGGTCGGCCCCGATCGTTAACGCATGCCCCAAGTTGGGTGTAGACGATGTCATAACGCTGGCTCCGGGCACCGCGGGCTCCGCGTCGCCGGTCTGCACGATTCAGTCTCGGTAAGATATTAAAGGGCACTCCCCGGTAGGACTGAGATTAGTTTTGCGCCGGTCGACTCGAACGGAAAATCGCGTAGCTTAGGCCGGCTCCCACGGAGTAATCAAAGGTACGCTTGAAGAGCGGGCTGGCGCGATTTGCTGATCCGTCGTCAAAGTACAGTTGTCCTCCACCGAAGAACCGCCAGCGCGTTCCGATCGGGATGGCAACACCCGTAAAGAGATCTGTTCCTAAATATCCCGCCCTCGCCTCATAGATGGGTCGCTGCGGCAAAGCGTACTCGGGCGCGACGTCGTAATAATAGGCGGTGAGTTGCCGACTGCCGAAGCGGCTGGTAAGCTGGCAAAGCCCAATCCAACCTCGATGCCAAAAGGGTTCCACCTGCGCATAAAGTGCGGGTGTGTATGTAAACCCACGGAGTTTGAAATTGCTGAGATTCGATGAGTATACCGCGCGTACCGGCACAAAGAATCGCAGAGATCCATAGTCGTTCAGCCGGGACAAGAGCACGCTAAGCCGCGGGCCAAACTCAAGCAAATAATCGAGATCGGGCATTCCCGCTCGCGCCATATTATCTTTGGAATGCGAAGCGAAAGAGGCCGAAAAGCTCATTTCGATGTCAACCCAACGGCCTTGGACCAGGCGTGCTCGTGCCCCTTGGCGGTCGGCTCGAAAAATGCTTCCCCGATAAATCCCATAAGGAGCGGCGATCCACTTGGCATGCTTTTGGCCTGCCGCCGGATAATCCGGCACGTAGACGTCCCCTCCGACGGCGCCAATTTCCCAGAGCGCATCGTCGACGGCGGTCGGATGAGCAATTTCCGGCGCCGCCGCCGTCGGCGGTTTGGAGGAATCCACGGAACCCATTGCGTCATCAGCCCGTGCCACCGTCACCATCAAAAAAAGTATTGCCAGAAATTGCACGACCATATTCTAGTTATATCTGGAATCGCACAAGATGCAAATGGATTTCTGCGTCGATTGGACTGTAACTAAACTCCGGTGATGCGTTCCGAACTCTATTTACCCCTTGGGGTGAACGCTCTACTAATAAATAAAGGATAGAAATACAAAAATGAAATCGTCTTCCGCCAATTCGGAGCATCATTATTCGGGGCGTATCGGTTGGTTGCGAGCTTGCGTTCTCGGTGCTAATGACGGGATTATTTCCACGGCCAGCCTGATCCTGGGCGTCGCCGCCGCGCATGGCACGCCTCATAGCATTGCGGTTGCCGGAGTGGCGGGTCTCGTGGCCGGATCGGCGTCAATGGCAGCAGGCGAATACGTCTCCGTGAGCTCGCAAGCGGACACCGAGAAGGCAGACATCGACACCGAACGCCGGGAAATTGAGGCCGATTTCGAGGGGGAACGAAAGGAACTGGCCGATATTTACGTAAAGCGTGGACTCGATTCCGCCTTAGCGTTGCAGGTTTCAGACCAGTTGATGGCACATAATGCCCTTGAAGCTCACGCGCGCGACGAACTTGGAATAACGGAAGCATTAACCGCTCGTCCCATCCAAGCCGCCTTGGCCTCAGCCATAACTTTCGCGGGCGACGCCTCGCTCCCTTTGATCGCCGCGCTTCTCGTTCCCAAAAGCGATCTCATCCTAGGAACGGCAGGCGCTTCGATTATCCTTTTGGGTGTGTTGGGAGCGCTGGCGGCCTATACCGGCGGAGCGAACCTGGCGAAGGGGGCGTTTCGTGTGGTGTTCTGGGGAGCCCTCGCCATGGCATTAACCGCGGCCATTGGAAAATTATTCGGTACCTCTGTTCAATAACGGAAATGGTCGCTATTTTTTGTAACTACTGATCGAACAGGAAAGATTGCCGGGGGACGTGGCAGTGACGGTGATGACGGCGTAGAGTTGCTTAGAAATAAAGCCATTTTCCAGAGCACTTACCCTTAATTGACAGTAGGCCTGGGTTGGGGGGGTGGACGTTTGATATGAAATGTTTGCTTCGATCAGCGAATCGGTCGAGAAATTATTAGGTTCCATCCAAAGGAGGTTGACCGTTCCTTGGGCCTTGGGATCAACCGCTAAAACCAGATCACGCCCGTTCGGTGATCCGCCAATTTTCGCCTGGATCCTTCCTGGTGCGCTGTTTACGACGGAGACGAGCGTTGCGCATGGATCTGCCCAGCCGGGATTGGTCATGACCATGAAACTGAGAATGGCGAGCCGGATCGTTTTCAATATTCTGTCCCCCCGCCATTACTAACCCTCAAAACCTACGATGTCCAGCTAAATTTGAGGCGCCCGGGTCCACTCGTTGCATTTTCTGTAGCTTGTTGTCGAATCGCGAAATAAAGGTGCATTTCTGGCAAAGATCCTCCACGAGGATCCCTTGTTGGAAACCGTCATGGATGGCTTTGGCCCGCGGACTTTGGAGAATGTCAAAGATCGATTGCGACCCGCAGTTCCCTAGGCCTAGGACTCCCTCTTTATCCAAGCAACAAGGCACGACTGTTCCGTCGGCGAGAATTCCAATATGCGAGGACAAGCCGTGGCAAAATCCTCGGGTGCTCCTTATGGGTTGATGGGGATGAGGCCACAGGAACCGGCTGTCATAATGCAAATAAACACGTCCTTTGATTTTAACGCTCTTTTTCCATCGGACATCCGACACATTCTTAAAATCAGCGCCCAGACCCCGGCTAATTTGATCGACGATCCGATCATTTGAATCTTGTGATCCCGGAGCGCCGTAATTCCAAAGTCGATAATTGATGTAGAGGTCGGGACGTTCACGGAGCACCGTTCGCGTAAAATCAAATATTCGGTTGAGATAATTGGAATTGTCTTCGGCAGGGAAATTAGACTCAAAACTTTGCAGCGAAAAATTGATTTGCTTGATCACAGGATTCAACAGCGCCGTTATTCGATCCTCAGAGAGTAAAATCCCGTTCGTCGTTAGATTAACACCAATCCCCAGCGCTTCGCAGAAGAGAACATAGAGGTTAAAACTCGGATGGAGGAGAGGCTCTCCCATGAGATGAAAACAAATCTCATTGGTGAGTGGAGCGACAGCCCGCACCACGCTCTTAAATAGGCCGGGCTCCATGAAGCGTTTTTCGCGGACCACTTCCGGACAAAACGTGCAATGCAAATTGCAGACATTGCTTATTTCAATGTAGACCTTTTTAAAGCGCTTGGACGGCGCCGCACTCGGAGATAATGCCAGAGGTTTCACTCGGCACTATTTTAATTTATATTATTTGTTGCGCGCTCTTTGGCCGGACGACCGGCCGCCGATTTGATTGCGTTCTCCCGGACCATTTCCGACATGCGTGGAATGCTCGTTCATGTAGTGATTGTGAGTGTGGTCACTTTCTGGGTGCGGATGCTTGGCTTCAAAGTGTACCGGACCCCGAGCCCCCGATTCGGCGCGGGAAAGTTTAATCGGTTTAACCGGAGCCATTTCACTGGCCTCTTGCCCGGCGTCATTCTCGGTTGTATCGATTCCCAGAGCGTCATTAATGGCGCAGTAACGCGTGGCCGCCGAGTAGAAAGGCAAGACGCCTAACAACCCCCACCACCGTCGTCGAGCGAGACCTAAAGCCAAGATGCTCAGACCTGCCGCCCATCGGATAGCGCTATCCTGGTCCCCCACATTCTTGTTAATCGCTTTCATAATGCCTCCCGTTACCGGCTTTTACTATTAGATACGATCATTTTTAGGTGGTTACAGTGCCAACGCGGCAAGTAAGTTAAGCCGGCTATGCTTTCGTAATTAGCATAAAATGTCCATGCGGAAGAAAGATAAGGAGATAAAAATGAATTGGACGAAACGACAACGCGTTTTACGCGGCCGACCCCGTGGAATCACAGGTTCGACGATGGTGGGATTGTTAGGGGTGGGCATCGCTTCAGGGATTGCCTGGATGCTTTGGCGGAAGCAGTCACGATGTTCCGCTAAATGTAAAGAGGCGATAGGTAAGGACGGGACCGTTCCACATACCGATTATGATGCCGCTGCCGCCATCGGTCGCCAGACCGGGGGCGAAGTTTTCGATGATTAAGCCCGGCAGGTTACTAATTAATAGAGGATGCCAATTCCAGTATGGGGAGGGGTGAAGCCGTCCGGAGAAGGAGAAGGCATATCAACAAGTATCCAGGCGCGCTCAAAACCTCTGAGATAGAGTCGCCGCCCGGATGGAGTGGTTAGCACCCAGGAGCGGCCCGTCGTCGGTACGAGTGACACCGTCGTGGGCGGCGAGTGTTTGGCAATCTCCGCGCTGACCTCGTTGGAAGGCCACAAGCGATCTTTTTGCCGGGCTTCGATTAGCGCCTGCGCTTCGAATTCCTCAACGCCACTGGCCAAGATCAGTGGAACGAATTTTATTTCCCCAGGCTTTCCTGAACCAAGAGCCGCTTCATAATGAGACCGTGCAACGTTCCCGTCGGAATCAATCGCATAAGCCAAGCCAATCTTCGGTTGTGTAGCGGCAATCACCGGAACCAGCCGGACCCCGTGTTGAAAATCTTTCATCCACGCGCAGACGTCTTTCAAATCCGGAGACAGACCTGAGACGCCGCATTGGACTTTAGCGGCGAGGGTTTTTAAAAACTTGTCCGCGAGATCAGGCAGGTCCGGTACCGCCGTTTCAACGACTGGCGCACGGGGTGCGAGCGATACTGGAACAGGCGGTGGTGGGGCAATAGGAACAGGCAGTGAGGCGGCAAGTACCGCCGTCGGAGGAGGGGGCGGTTTTGACTCGGCGACCGGGGGGGCCACGACGACCGGACGTGGGATTGCTGCAGGCGCATTAATGGAAACCGTCGGGGCCGCCAGTCCGCGCGCGGGGGCAGCGATGGGCCCCCCGGATGTGGAAGAGATTTTACGATCCAGGACCGCCAGAAGCTCGGGGGGCGAATTCGGGAACGAGATCACAACAAATCCTTTTTGCCACTCGCGAAAGAGCGGCGAGGCTGACGATTGGCTGAGGACAGGTTTGGCAAAGCGCTCCGCCGATTCTGCTTGATCCGCCCTCGCGTAAGCGAAAAAATACAGGGTGCCTTTTTGCCCGCTACAGTCAAACGATTGAGCGTGCCGGTCTACCACCGGCGCCAAAGCGCTGGCGTAAGCTTTGTATTGATAGAAGCGATCAATTTTTTCATTTAACGGGAAAAAACCTGCGACGGGCTGGCAGGAAGTAGGCAAGTCGGAGGGGTGGATCAAAACGGATTCTAACGATCCCACTCCCCAGGCGTTCAAGGGTAACACCAGCAAGAACCAAAAAGTAATCCGCCGTCTCATAACGCTATTATCGGAAATTAACGGTCGCCCTGTATGCAGCCCCGAAATGTTTTCGTGTATAATAGCCAAACAGAAGGCTAGCGGAATTTCTTACCTACAACGTCGTAGCGCCTTCCCCGTCGTCGACGACTATTTCCAATGATAAAATTGACTATTGATCTATCGCGATCAGAATACCGTTATGGACTAGCGCTCCTCGTCAGTGCGCTGGCCTTTATCTTGACGCGCTGGACCATGCCGGTTTTCCAACATAATGCATTCGACTTTTACCTCGCGGCGGTTGTGATCAGTGCCTGCTATGGAGGCTTCGGTCCCGCTCTCTTGACCGCTATACTGGCCATCCCCACGTTCGGCTATTTTTTTATGCCGCCGTTCAATACCTTTACCGTGAGCGCGACAGACCTTTTGCGCCTCACGATCTTCACGGTTGTCGCAACACTCACGAGCTCGCTCAGTGGACGATTAAAGGAAACGAAATCTACCCTCCAACGAGCGCGAGACGAACTGGAAATGCGGGTGGTTCAGCGCACGCAAGAGCTGACCCGCGCCAACGAGGCGCTCGAGGTGGAAATCGCCCAACGCTTGACGGCCGAAAAAGAAATCCTGCAGACCAGTCACCGCGAACAGCGTCGGCTAGGAGAAGACCTTCACGACGGTCTGTGTCAAACGCTCGTGGGGCTCCGCTATATCACCCAGGATTTGCATGAGACCGTAACAGCGGAGGGTTTACCTTGGGCGGATGAAGTTGCACGGATCGACCTGCGTTTGGGGGAAGCGCTGAACCAGGCGGATCTCGTGGCTCGCGGGCTGTATCCCGTCGAGCTCGAAACCAATGGCCTGCTGGCCGCGCTCCGCGAGCTGGCTGAGAAAATCTCCGTGATTTACAGAGTTCGCTGCCGTCTTCGTTATGCCGGTGAAGTCGTTTCTCTTGATTTGCCCGTCGCCAATCATCTCTACCGAATTGCCCAGGAAGCCGTGGTCAACGCGATCAAGCGCGGTAAGAGCAAACGCGTCTCGATCCATTTGAGAAGACAGCGGGGACGGTTAATTCTCAGTATTACCGATGACGGTATCGGCTTACTGTCCTCGGGTAGTCGGGGCATTCCCCATGAAGTTGTTCAGCCAGACCGAACGAGCGAGGCGGCTAGGAAGCGCAGTGGTATGGGACTGAGAATGATGCTGTACCGGTCGCGGATTATCAACGCGGAATTCAATATCCGTTCACGGCCCAAAGGCGTCACTCGTGTGACCTGTCGATTACCCACTGCAAAGGAGTCCGTGCATGGAACCGAAATCGAGCAAGCGGCAACGTCCCCCCTCTAATTTAAACAATCGGGGCGGTCCCCTCGAATTATCCGCGAATCCTCCAATGGAGACCGGAAGGAAGTCGACAAAAACCCGAATATTAATTGTCGACGACCATGTCCTTGTGCGCGAGGGACTTATTCGCCTTCTCGGCCGCGAAAAAGACCTCGAGATTTGCGGCGAAGCCGTCTCCGAAGACGAAGCGTTGGCCCGAGTGTCTGACCTCAGGCCGGATCTCGCGATCGTCGATATCACGCTGCAAGACGGTAATGGCTTGGAATTGACGAAGTCCCTGCGTAAACGTTTTCCTAAACTATTTATTCTTATTCTGTCCATGCATAAAGAGCATCTCCACGCCGATCGCGCGCTCCGCATGGGCGCCAACGGCTACATTATGAAACGGGAGGGAAAAGAGAAGTTATTGGAAGCAATCCGTCAGGTCGTCGCCGGCCATATTTACGTCAGCAAGGCCGTGAACGACTTGGTGCTTCAGCGAATGGTCAGCGGAGCCGGCGATTCCGATGCCAGCGTCCACTCGCTTAGCGACCGCGAGTTCGAAGTGTTCCGTCTGATCGGCGAAGGGTACGGTACGCGGCAAATCGCCGAAGAACTCAATATTAGCATCAAGACGGCAGAGACACATCGTGAGCGGATCCGCGAGAAATTGAATTTAAACACCACCTTCGAATTGGTTCAGCAGGCCATCCATTGGCTCCATCATGAATCCCCTTCGACTTAAGATTTTTATTGTGGCACGCCCTCCAATTAACAAAACGCTCTAAAATCCCGTCACTTTTATATAAGCCAATAGCTTCGCAATAAATCCACGAATCGCTTCTTGTTTCAAAGAGGCGCTTCGCTTATTCTGTGTTCCACCTGCCACACAGCTGGCGGGCGTCTCGCACCAACGTCGGTGCCGCGATTAAGAACAGAGATGTTCTCGAACCGTTGTGAGGGTTCGGGGAACATCTTTTTTTATGACATTGGCGAATTTTAAAAGGGGACATCGCGGTCCGCATCATTTCAGGCTAAGACGCTGCGAAGAATCGACTTTTCTCAATACAAATTAAAAGGAGAACTTCAGTGAAAAGATTTATAGACAAAATGAAAAATCAGAAGGACCGTAGGTACTTTTTTACCCTTTTAGGAGGGAAGTTCCTCGGACTGGCCGTACTCTTAACTGCCTATCAATTGGGAAAAGCAATGTTCGGAGGGACGAACGCATGGGGCGATGAAGTCGCCGCTCCCGTGGCCGCCGCGGCCGCGACAGCCGTCGCTGCCATTCCAGGGTACGTCAACCCGATTAATACCGGGTGGGTGTTGTTAGGCGCGTTCCTTGTGTTTGGCATGCAGGCCGGCTTTACGATGCTTGAGGCCGGGTTCTGCCGAGAACGGGAAACCGTCAACGTGCTCGTGGAATGTATGTTTGATACCTGCGTCTGCGGGCTTCTCCACTGGGCGTTTGGTTTCGCATTCATGTTCGGCGAGGGCAACGCCTTCATCGGCTGGCATCTGCCGGGCGATCCGACGAAGAGCTTGATTTTCATGAAGGACGTCGAGCTGTTTTCGACGTACGGCGGCACCGGCATTCCGATCTTTGCGCATTACCTTTTCCAGTTCGCCTTCGCGGATTGCGCGTCGACGATCTGCTCGGGAGCAATGGTTGGGCGGACCCTGTTCGTTGGCGACGTTCTTTACTCGATCGGCGTATCCGGGATTATCTACCCCCTCTTCGGCCACTGGTGCTGGGGCCCCGACGGCTTCTTGGCCACCATGGGCAGCCAGGGACACTTCCTCTCGAGTTTAGGAATGAACTTCCACGACTTCGCGGGATCGACGGTGGTCCATTCGATTGGCGGATGGGTAGCGATTGCGGGTGCGATCATGCTCGGGCCAAGGATTGGACGCAAGTTCAAGCGTGATGGCGGTGAACCGATGGTGCCCCACAATCTGACGATCGCGGTCATCGGTGCTCTCATCCTATGGTTCGGCTGGTACGGATTCAACCCCTGCTCGACGCTCTCGATGATGGATAACGTTGGCGTTGCTCGGGTAGCCATGAATACCACGCTGGCTGCTTGCACAGGCGGTTTAGCGGCTATATTCTGGATCTACTTCAGAACGAAAAAGTGGGACGTGATCTCAATCATCAACGGTTCTTTGGCCGGTCTAGTCGCCATCACCTGCCCATGCTATTGGGTTAGCGGCTTAGGCGCGATGATCATCGGAGTCGTGGCGGGTGTGCTGGTCGTCCTCGCAACGGATTTGCTCGAGCATTTCCGGATCGACGATCCTGTAGGCGCTTGGCCCGTTCACGCCGTGTGCGGTATCTGGGGCACGGTGTCCCTGGGGCTATTCGCTAGCGGACAATACTCCGCGGCCGGATCCAGTCCCACCGGCGTGCCCATCATTGTGGCCAATTCCGCGGATGCGCTAAGCGGGTTGTTCTACGGCGGCGGTATGAAAGTCCTCACGGCGCAATGTATAGGCAGTTTCATTGTCTGTACGGCCACGTTCCTCAGCGCCATGGCGATGTTTGCCGCGCTCAATGCGATTGGCATCCTCCGTGTCTCCAAGGAAGGCGAACTTTCGGGCTTCGATATCGACCAGCATGGAATGGCCGTTTACAGTCACGATTAATAAAATATAAGGAGACAACCGTGAAAAAGATTGAAGCGATTATTCGGCCGGAGAATCTAGAAGTTCTCAAGGCCCACCTGGAAGGCGTTGGTTACCCGGGTCTCATGGTGACGGAAATTCGTGGCCATGGGAAACAGGGGGGTGTCATCCACCAGTTCCGCGGTAACGAGTACAAGTCGTTCTTTCTGTCGAAGATGAAAGTGGAAATTGTGGTGGCGGACGCCCAGGTGCAAAAACTGGTAGACGCGATCAGCGAAGTTTGTAAATCGGGTACGGTAGGCGACGGGAAAATTTTTGTGTTGCCCGTCGATAATGCCTTCCGGATTCGAACGGGAGAGTCCGGGGATACAGCGGTTTCCTAGAATCTAAACGGGCGAGGGCCCACCGGCGAGAGTAGACGCCGGTGGGCAAAGAGCTGAAAATGGACAGGTGGCGCGACGGATCACCATTCGATGCATTAATGAAAACAGGTCTTACCTTTCGATTCCATGGCCGATTAAATACAAAAATTTCGCAACAAAGGGATGCGTGATGAGATCCCACGGAGTGACAGGGAAATCAATCCGCGTCAGATCCCAATTAAAATAAGCACCCGTCGCATGGCATAGGATTGACCAGCAGCTAGCCGTTTGCCATAGTCGCCGGACGAGTGGTTTTTCATGAATCGACGACCACACATCGGGCAAAAAGATAGAGACAACCGTCAGGGCCTCGAGCAAATAGCGGGGTCCGAATGCCGCCATCACGCCGCTCCAGGCTGTGTAGCAAGTTAGGAGAAATAAATTACCGCAAACCGCCGTCCCCAGAGCAATCGCCTGTATTCGCCTGCGATCCGTGCCCTGCCGAATGGCGCGAACAAGTCCCGCGATCGCGAAAACGCCGACGGGGGAGTATAAAAATACGCCTCGACCCGGACTGATTAGAAGACCCGCGAGTGCCTCCAATTTTGGCGGCCAGGCCAACAAACCATGCTGGAAACTTATTTCGGCGGGCATTCCCGTCCCGACAATCCCCCACCAATAAAGTTCGCAAAGCAATCCTGCCGGTAAAGCGCCGTAGATGAAGCGGCGCCAGCCCGGTGCGCCGTCCAAGAGAAAACTAAGGGCAAAAAATGCGGCGGCATAAAAAACACCGGTGCTACGCGCGGCGACCGCCATCACGGCAAAGAAGCCGCAATAGGTCCAATGACTTTTGGAGTCCTCGGTTCGTTCCATCGACCATAAAGCCAGTAGCAGGCAGAGAGCGCAAGGACCGTACTGCCACAGAGCCTGGCAGGCTAAACTAAAAATACTCGTGCCGAAGGCATAGAGCAGCGCCAGTATCGCCGAGTCTCGGGGCGATAAGCGTCGACGGTAAACCAGGTATAGAACGGTGACGGCCCCAGCGCAGATGAGCGAAGCACTCATTTTCTCAAGCTGATGAAGGTCGTGATCCCGGGGGGGCACGCCTAGCCAAACAGGGAGCGCGTAGACAGGCAAAGCCAGAATCGCTCCCGTAATCGGATAAAACGAAACCCAGTGCTTGCCGGCCTGGACAATATTGTCATGAACAAGTCCGACGAATAGATCCTTATAAGTATCTAAGTAGAGGCTGCCACTGCGAAGAATCGTAAAGGGCAAAAGGCTGGTTGGGAAGTCGTCCATCCCGTGCCATCGGAAATTGGAAAGGAAGAAGAAAAGGCTAACGAGAAAAATCAAAACAGCATCCACCTGCGGCCGCTGCTGTCGTTCCCGTTCGACATAGCGCCTTGCGATAACGGCGGCGGTCAACAGGGCCAGTCCCGTCCAAGGAAAATTGAGTGGAACAAGGGTTCCAGGCCAATTGAGGCGATCGACAAAAATGAGCTGAATAAGAAATAGCGCCGCCAGAATCAGGACGACTGTATTCAAAAAAGAAGCGCGTTTCCAAAAAGGGTCTACATGTTTCACCGGGAACTAATCCGTTCTCTTGGCTTTTTTTCGCTGCTTGGCCTGGAATTCGGCCCATTCGTCTAAGGCTTGTTCAGGGGGAACCGGATGGACTTGCGCAGGCACCTTGACCTTTAAGGCTTGGATGAAAGCGCCTTTGGCAACCCATACAGAGGCTAGCAACGTATCGTGATCGAGATAACCGAGTGGTCCCGCATACTCAAATTCCTTTTCCAAACGGTCGGTGGGTGGTTGTTCGTGCCCGCTCAGCCATGCCTGCGCTATATTTTCTTTGACGGATGTGATCACCCCTCGGTCGGTTTTTCGGATGGTTAAATGATCAATCGATCGTTGAACGCGGCCTCTAAAGGCGCCGCCGTGAGCGGCCAATTTCAGGCGCATATTCAGCTGGCCCTTTTCGAGTTCCAGCCCCGTGTAGTAGCGCATGATCGAATTCATTACCGGCAAATTAAAATCGCTTAACGCACCTTGGATATCAAATTCGGCCTGTTCGGAAAAGGGTTTCACATGAATGGCGAGCCAAAGGGGGGCATGACCCTGCATGCGGGCTCGTCCTTCTACAGCCACCCACTGGGATCGGACCAACTCCGGACGATTGGCGATCGATGTCGCTAGGAGATCGACGTCATTAAACGAGACATCGATCGGCGGCAGGGCGTCGTCATTTTTGAAGCGGAGAAGTGCGTGGTGCATCGCTAGCCGGTTCAGCAAAAAGGACGGAAATTGCTCGAACGGTTTACGCCACAGCCCCGTTACGCGAGCTTGTCCCACCCGGCGTTCGCGCATTAGAAACAGCATGTCCGGTTTGTCGAGCGTCACATTCAGAACGAATCGTCCACGCCATAAAGCGGTCCAGAAAAAATCAGCCTCGATGGATTGGGCGGAAAGGATGGCGCCGGGAGCTTTTTGATCGCGCTTAACAAGCGAAAACCCCCGCGCGCTTACCGATGGCGTCAGCCAGCCCAAGTGAACCGCTTTGACCCGCCCGTCGTAACCCGGAATAGTCCGCAACCGATTATTGATTTGTTGCAAAAGTATCGTTGCGGCGACAACGTGCAGGAGAACCATCGTCGCTAGCAGCAACAAGAGACCGGTAAATAATTTTCGCATGCGCGGCTTGATCATCGTCGCTTTATTTCGTGCGCACGAGCGGTACCCAGCGGCGCCCAAAACTCAAATTCACTTTCTCCAGCCATACAACAAATAGTACATTGTGCTGCAATGGCAATCGTCTGGAACACATTCAAGACGCCGCTGACGGCCTTTTTGCTGTGCGTTTATTTTTCAGGGTTCGCCGGCGCATCCATCATGGCGGTCGGAGCCGACCTTACGAGTCTGAGTCTCCAGGAATTATCCAATTTGAAAGTGACCTCCGTATCCAAGAGGCCTGAACGCGGTTTCCAGGCTCCCGCCGCGGTATACGTAATTACTCAGGAAGACATTCACCGTTCGGGGGCGACCAGTATTCCCGAAGCTTTGCGCTTGGCCCCCGGAATAGAAGTGGCGCGGATCGATGCCAACCAATGGGCCATCGGCGTCCGTGGATTTGGCAGCCGGTTGGCGCGATCGGTCCTGGTTTTAATGGACGGAAGGTCTGTCTATAACCCCTTATTTGCGGGCACCTATTGGGAAGATCAAAGTACGATCATGGCCGATATCGAGCGCATCGAAGTCATCCGGGGACCCGGCGGAACGTTGTGGGGAGCCAATGCGGTTAACGGGGTAATTAATATTATTACCAAGAGCTCTAAGGACACTCACGGGGGTCTGCTCAAGGTGGGCGGCGGTTCGGAGGAACATGCTTTTGGCAGTGCGCGTTACGGAGCCAAAATCGGCGACAACGGCCATTATCGTGTTTATGGAAAATATTTTGATGAGGGCGCGAGTTTCCATGCCGATGGGAATAATTTTGATCCTTGGCATTTCGGCCAATCCGGCTTTCGCAGTGATTGGGATGTCTCCTCGCGTGATCTGCTAACGGTTCAAGGCGATCTCTATCGGGGCCGCGCCGGGCAAAGTACGCCGGCCTCGGCCTTCTCCAATCTTTTTGGAGCCAACATCTTAAGCCGCTGGTCCCGAGCCTTTGACAGCGCCTCAGGTTTTACGCTTCAGGCTTATTATGATCGGACGGACCGTCGTGACCCAACCTTTGTAGAAGGCCGGGACACGGAAGATCTCGACTTTCAGTATCGCCTCCCGCTGCCCGGACGACAGGACGTGAGCTGGGGCCTGGGATACCGTGCGACTTCAGACCAAACCTCCGGTACGGGAACCGATTTTTTTGTTCCCGCCGCGCGAACTCTGCAAACGTACAGCGCCTTCCTCCAAGATGTGATTGACTTAATTCCGGACTGGCTTTCCTTTACTGCCGGATCAAAAATCGAACACAACGACTATAGCGGGTGGGAACTGCAGCCGACGGGGCGATTGCTGGCGACTCCGACGGAGCATCAGACCGTTTGGGCTTCCATCTCGCGCGCCGTACGGACACCCTCCCGCCTGGAACGCGATTTGACGTTTGGCGGCGTCATCGATGGCTCCGGCTTTGATTCGGAAAAAGTCGTTGCCTATGAATCGGGATATCGGGTCGAACCCGTTCGTTGGCTCTCGTTGGATCTTTCTGGCTTCTACAATGATTACGCCGACCTGCTCGCCGTCGAACCGGGGACGCCCTTGCTATTTAGTAATAACCTGAAAGGATATTCGGAAGGATTGGAACTGGCGGCGGATGCTCAAGCGCTGGAGTGGTGGCGTTTGCGAGGGACCTACTCTCTCCTCGACTTGAATCTGCGAACGAAAGCGGCAAGCCAGGATACGACGACCGAGCCCACAACCGAAGGGTCCAGTCCCCGGCATCAAGTAGGATTGCATTCCCTAATGAACTTCTCCCACCATACGGAGCTTGATCCCGTGCTGCGTTATGTGAGTGGCCTTCCGGCTCAACATACACCTGCCTATATGGAATTAGACGTTCGCTGCGCCTGGCGGCCGAGTTCGCATTGGATGCTGGAGCTGGTCGGTCAGAATTTGCTCCACAGTCACCATCCCGAATTTACCACCGCCTCAGAGATCCAACGCGGCATCTATGGGAAAGCCACGTGGGAATGGGATCAATAAAAGTAAAGTTGATGACCAACCTGGACGAAATTAAAGCCTTGGAAGAGTCCCTGCGTTTGGCTGAACTGGGGCCCGATCCGGCATTTTTTGAGAGAATTCTTGCCGACGAGGCGCTTCTTGACGGACAACGGGCGAAGGCCAAAGTGGTGCAAGCCCACCAACCCGGCGGAACGGCGAAATTTACCCGAGTCACGATGAGTGACTTTGAGTTCGTCGACCATGGTTCCGCCGTCGTGGTCCTTTGCCGCGGTCTGTACGAAAACCCTAAGGGAAATGTTTCCTTAAAGTTCTTGCGGGTATGGCTAAAAAAAGGCGCCGGCTGGCAGATCGTCGCCGGGACGACAACGCCGGCGTAATTACTTAAGTCGTTTGTAAACAATCTCCATCGACTTCATTTCTTTTCCATCCGGACCTTTGCCGAACATCGTAAAAATCTGATTGTCGTTATCAATTATTTTCCATTCGGTGCGATACCACATGGCTTTATCCCCAGTCATCGGGCAGGCAAAGGTACCCGTCTGCTTAATCGTTTTTGTGGCGGGATCGGACGTTCCGGAGCCGATCATCATGCCCGTTAGCATCGTATCCATCCAGACAGATTGATATTCGTTGCGGATCGTGTCGTACCCCGTGAATCCCATACCTTCAAAAGGCATTCCGCCCATGGTGCTTTTGGCGGTCTGCTGCAAAAAGCGACCGCCAAGAATCATCGTGTTTTCGCTTGTACCCGTCGATTCCATCGGAGCGTCGCCGGGCTTCATCCAGGAACGCGTCACGAACGTCCAGCGCCCAACCGACGCCACGAGTGCGAGATGATTCGGACCCGGTGAGCTATATTTCTGCATCTGTGCCATCATCGCTTTCGGATCGGACATCGGATCCGCCGCCTGAACGCCCGCCCCACTTAGAATTCCTAGCGCAAGAAGAGTAGCCACGAACAACATTGGATATCGCATAAGTGCCTCCGTAGTTAAATTATTTACCCATCTTATAACAAATCAGAAGGGAACGATGGTTATAGGCCTTTCAGCACGGTCACTTTGGTCGGAAGGCTTATCGCTTTATCCCAGGCCATGCGATATCCTCTCTTCCATGGCATTGACATGTGGAGGCGACGGCCCATGGGTAAGAAACCTCCGCAAAATTGCCTCGGTCACACTCGGCGCCTGTGTCCTCGTCACGTCAAGCGATGCGTTACCGTTAGGCGAGTATAGAGGGTGGAAACCCCTGCCTATCATTTCTTCCGACATAACTTGGTCGACGCTATCGCCCGCGCTCGAGAGCGCCGCTTTTTTCCCGAACCCTGACCCTGGCGGGGATCACCAACGTATTATGCGCGAGGCGGGCGACCTGCTAGTCGGCGATGAACGAAGTGAGGCGAAAGCATTTCGCGGCTCTTTGCTGCACTTTCTGCGGTCTCCATCCGGTCAAAGCGATCTAGAATCCTACCAGTACTTTGATGATGGGATACTGGTGATCGAGAAAGGTAAGGTTGTGGAGATTGGTCCCGCCAATGGGATACTTTCCAAGCTCGGTCCCGATATTTCTGTCACCCACTATCCCCACGCCCTCATCATGCCGGGATTTATCGATGCTCATGTCCATTATCCGCAAACCGAAATGATCGCCTCCTACGGCGAGCAATTGCTCGAGTGGTTGAATCAATACACCTTCCCGACCGAATCAAAATTTCAGGACAAAGCCTATGCACGATGGGTGGCGAAACTGTTTTTACGTCAGCTTTTGGGAAACGGAACTACGAGCGCCCTGGTTTTTTCAACCGTTCATAAAGCATCGGTTGAAGCCTTATTCGAAGAGGGAGAAAAATTAAACATGCGTCTAATTACTGGGAAGGTTTTAATGGATCGTCATGCGCCTGATTATCTGCTCGACACGCCAGAGTCAGGTTATCGAGAGACAAAGGAACTTATTCTTCAATGGAGAGGACGATCCCGGCTCAGCTACGCCATTACCCCGCGATTTGCACCCACCTCATCGGAGGCCCAATTTGATTCGATCGAGCGATTAATGAACGAATTTCCCGACGTTCATCTCCAAACGCATCTATCCGAAAATAAGGCCGAGGTAAAATGGGTCGGGTCTCTTTTCCCTTGGAGCAAAAATTATTTGGATGTGTATGATCATTACCATTTGTTGGGTCCCCGGTCTCTGTTTGCGCATTCCATTCATCTTTCCAATGAGGAGTGGCGACGCCTAGCCGAGTCTAAATCCTCGGTCGCTTTCTGCCCGAGCTCGAATTTATTTTTGGGCAGTGGTCTGTTTAAGTTAACCAAGAGCCGGCGGCACGGCGTGGAGGTTGGTATTGGCTCCGATATAGGGGCCGGGACGAGTTTTTCAATTCTTCGCAACTTGAGTGAAGGGTATAAGGTGATGCAGCTGCAAAATGAGAAATTGTCTCCGCTCGAAGCTTTTTACTTGGCCACGCTGGGAGGCGCAAAAGCGCTTCAATTGGAGAGCCACATCGGAAATTTCGCACGGGACATGGAGGCCGATTTTATCGTTATAGACATGATGGGGTCGGCACTTCAGTCACTTCGCATGCAATCGGCCAAAACGCTCGCTCAAAAATTGTTCGCCTTAATGGTCCTCGGCGATGATCGAAACATTCTGGCGACCTATATCATGGGCAAAAAGGCGTACGCTGCCGGACAAGAGGATCTCGCTTCAGCCGCGTAAGGGCGAGGATCTATTGACGCACATACCTGGTTAGATCCCTGAGTACTCCAAAATGGGTCTGAATGGCACCATTCTGCGTGGGTCTTCTGTCCTCTTGTTTAAGCCGTTTGCTTCATTCACATAGGGATTTAGTTGAGTTAAAGTAGATCGACTCATACTCTATGATCCGGTCACGTGCATGGCGTCGCTTCTGTTCGGTGCTGATGGCATCCAGTTTCTTGGTTGATCCTACATGGGCAAGTACGTCCTTCCCCCCCAAAAATAATTATTCGCTTTCATTGTCGCTGGATGTCTTAGCAGAACAAGCTTTGAGCCCCCTAGCGGAAAATTTTCATTCCTTCCTTAATCGGATAGCCGTCGTGAGCGGCTATCACCAGTTAAAAGATTATCTGCAAAGTTTCGCCAATATTCCAATGTGGCAAGGAGAAATTCTTGCAGGTCACCCTTTAATCGATCATGTATTTTTCGCGCAACGCCAGGGGAGTTCCAAAGAATTCGCTGGCAGTTCTTCGTCGGGGCCGGGGAAAACCGTCACAAGACGTAGTGCGACGCGGACCTCGCTGACCGCCCTTATCGGGGGCCTCTTTTTGCGGGGAAACCTTTTTGGGCAAACGCGGGCTTACCGTTCGGTGACTATGGTAGAAAATGCTGAACTCTTGAGTACTTTACGACTGGCCCGCAACGCCACCCTTCCACCGCTATTACGCTTCACGCCATTAGAACGAGCGCGCCTCAATATGGTTTGGCACATGATTCAAAGGTATGAACATTCGAAGGATAACGTTAATCCCAATTTAACGAGTCTGTTGACATCGAATCAATACGACGTTTACGTGATCAAGGGTGAGCCCGTCGAGTTTGCAGCGGCTATTGTCGGTCCAGCGGCACGTGTGATGGGTACTGCCAACGGCGTCAGCATCGTTTGGCCCAGGCCCGGGAAATCAACGGTTTTCATTGCTGTTATTACACCGGCTTATTTGGCTGATCTCGCTATGACGATCCAAGCGGTCGGACATGAGATCATCGGACATGACGCCCACGAGTTAATCGGTTTTGCGGACCCCTCCTATCGGGGAAGAGAGCGCATTGCCTATGGAGAATCGTCTTACTTCATGGATTGGGTCCTTCGACAGCCCCCCGCCTTTGTTAGATTGACTCTGGGTGAGCGGCGAGAACTGGCGGAGGTTCTATTGCCTCACGACCGCGCCTTGTGGTTTCAAGCCGGAGGTCCTTCGGCTACCGCGCCCTTACCGAATCGGTCTCGGGCGGCAGGGTCTTCCCATAAAATGTATTTTTGGTTCGCCGTTCTCGTCTCCTCATTTGGATTATTGCTTGGTATTCAAGCGCAGAACCGCGACAGTCTGAAATCACGTTCGAAGCGAGAAGCGCCTGCGCCAAGTGTGATTCGTACGGAACGGTTAAAGGCCGGCGCTTCGCTCGAGGCGGCGGCACATTTTCTGGAAGATTTTGTCACGTTTCGCATCGAGGAAACGTACGGCGACTTATCCCGGTCCCTGGACGATAAACCCTCTCTTCAAAGTTTGCGCTGGCAAACCAATCCTTTTGTCGCAGAATTTTTGGAAGGCCTTCGATCTGCCCGGTATGACGGAGTCTTAGAAGGTGTGGACTATGTCGAGTCGTTCGACCGAACAGTCCTGATGATGGAAAGGCCTCGCCCAGGCGGGGGGCAGACGCCGACTCTGCACTACTCCGAACAAGGCTACGGTATTTACCGGATATATGAGGTTTCGGGCAAGCGACTTCGCGACGATGCCCTTGTCGTATCAACACCCGTCGGCCGTTTTTTGATTGAGCGAAAGGAAACTATATTTACAATCACGGCCTTACCGGTCGATCCCGGCACCGAAGCCCATGAGCATCGTTTGGCGCTTACCAACCCACAAAATGTGCTGGACCGTTCGGAAATACTGGCTAGTCGGTCTTGGGGCCCGGGGGTCATATTGCGGGCTATTGAAGAGCGTCCGGATGAAGCTGTGCGAATCCTACTCAATGGGCCAGCGTCGCGGGCGCAATTGTTTCGTAAGATTCTTGGGGCTACCAAAAATCCCCATGTACCGTCGACTCTCGAGATAGCCGACAGCCCTTATTCAGAAAAAATCAAAATGAAAATGGCGCTACTAACCGATGCGATCGATTCGCCCTTAATCCAGTTCGGGGCGGAAAGCCTTGGTACCGGCGACCCGGCTTTAATTGAGGAACTCAAAGCTCATGGATTAACGCTGCCCACAGCCGCGAAAATCGTAAAAAATGACGAGCAATTAGGGCATTTTTTGCAGGGGATGATGAAAGAAGGAGAACATGGAAGGCGCCCGGCAGGGACGCCGGCGATTATCCAATATCTAAGGGACCATCACTTAATTCCCGTGAAGGTTCAGTTTGAAGATCCATTCCACGTCCGTGGCAAGGACATATTCCAAGCGGCTTAAAAGCCCACTATTTTGTCGTCGTTAAAGCTCACTTTACCCTTCCCTATTTCCGGAACCGTAGACCCCGCATAGTCTGGTTTGTTGCCGTCCCAAGACTGTCCGATTATGAAAGTGTTCCCTCCTTTGCCGCACTGGGTTCTATAATGAGTACTCGCCAATACTGCCTGTTCTGACGTCGTCCAGGATTTTGGCTTACAAACTTATGAGCAATCTATTCGCGGCCCGTTCGCAAATGGCGGTTTCTCTCGGATTTCATATCGTCTTCGCGGCCGTCGGAATTGCCATGCCGCTTTTGATGGTGATCGCCGAAGGGCTGTGGCTTAAGTCGGAGCAAGAGGTGTATTTACGACTGGCTAAGCAATGGGCGAAAGGGACGGCCATCCTCTTTGCGGTGGGGGCTGTTTCAGGTACCGTGCTTTCTTTCGAACTGGGTCTTCTCTGGCCGACGTTTATGGCGTATGCAGGTCCGATCATCGGCATGCCCTTTTCTTTGGAAGGACTGGCCTTTTTTCTGGAAGCCATTTTTCTCGGGATTTACATGTACGGGTGGAAGATTGTTCCTCCGGCCATTCATTGGCTGGCTGGAATATTGGTTCTCGTCGGTGGTACCCTGTCCGGAATTTTTGTCGTTACCGCCAATGCCTGGATGAATACGCCCGCGGGTTTCCAATGGCACAACGCCGTCGTGAGTAACATTCGTCCTTTCGCGGCCATGACCAATCCCGCCGCGCTAACCCAATCCCTTCATATGACGATCGCCGCTTTTCAGGCTGTCGGCTTCGGCGTCGCGGGCATTCATGCCTACGTACTCCTGGGAGACCGACGTAACGCTTTTCACCGTAAAGCATTTGCGATTTCGCTTTCCGTCGGCGCTCTCATGTCGGTGATCCAGCCCGTGAGCGGTGACTTTCTCGCTAAACAGGTGGCCAGGAATCAGCCTGTGAAACTGGCCGCCATGGAGGGTCAATGGGAAACGGAACGCGGCGCCCCTCTCCGCATCGGCGGATTCCCTGACGAGCGGGTCGAGAAAACACGCTTCGCTCTTGAGATTCCAAAAGGCCTTAGCTTTTTAGCCCATTGGGATCCGCAGGCCGAGATTGTTGGGATTAATGCGGTTCCACGAGCCAATCGGCCTCCCATCGCTATTGTCCATATCGCTTTTCAAATGATGGTAGCCGCCGGCACAGGCATGATGCTCATCGGGTTGGTGGGAGCTTGGCTGTACTGGAAAACCCGCCGCCTTCCCGACGCCCGCTGGTATTTGGCTTCTGTTGTCGTCTCGGCGCCGCTGGGACTCGTGGCTATCGAAGCCGGTTGGACGGTAACAGAAGTAGGGCGACAGCCTTGGATTATTTACAACATCATGCGGACGGCCGATGCGGTTACGCCTATGCCCGGCCTCGTTATTCCGTTTGCCCTCTTTACCCTCGTGTACCTCTTTTTAGCTTTTACCGTCATCGTCCTGATTCGCCAACAGGTGTATGCCTCGTCTGAGGACGGCTATTCTTGACGCCGGCCCTTCTTGTTGCGGCCGCCATCTGGGGTTCGCTCGTCATCTACGCCCTGACCGGAGGTGCGGATTTTGGCGGAGGCGTATGGGATTTGTTCGCCCACGGGCCTCGCGCCAAAGATCAACGCCGCTTGATTGCGAACGCCTTGGGTCCGATCTGGGAAGCCAACCACGTCTGGTTCATTTTGGCTCTGGTCCTGCTGTTTATCGCTTTTCCGTTTGCTTTCGCGGCGATCAGCATATCTCTGCACATCCCCATTACATTGATGCTCTTGGGGATCGTCTTTCGCGGCGCGGCATTTGTGTTTCGTTCCCAGGAGACGTCGTCGGTGCGAATGCAGCGAGGATGGGGCTATGCCTTCTCAGTCGCCAGTACAATAACGCCCGTTCTGTTGGGAATCATCGTCGGAGCGATCGCTTCCGGTTCTATTGTTTCGAAGCCAAAGGACTGGCCGTTATGGAATTTTATATCGCCGTGGTTGGCTTTCTTTCCTGTCGCTCTCGGTTTTTTCACACTTGCTCTTTTTGCTTTTCTAGCGGCCGTTTACTTAACGGTGGAAGCCCGCACCGTGGATCTCCGTAACGACTTTCGGATTCGGGCGCTGATCTCAGGCGTGATGGTCGGCCTTTTCGCTTGGGTCTGCTTCATTCTGGGAAAGAACGGTGCTCCGCTAATCCATGGAAACCTCTCACACGAAAGCTGGTCGGTTCCGTTTCACCTTTTAACGGGTATCGTTGCGCTCCTGGCTCTTATCTGTCTGTGGGTTCGGCGCTTTAAAGCTGCTCGAGTTTTGGCGATTGTTCAAGCGATTTTGATTTTTATCGGGTGGGGTCTTGCCCAATACCCCTTTATTGCGGCACCAACGTTCACCATTAGCGCTAGCGCGGCACCCATCTCGGTGTTGGAACCGCTGTTAAAGGTAATCTTGCTTGGTATTGTCCTCGTTGCACCAACATTCGGATTTCTTTTTTACATCTTTAAAAGACATTGAGAGGGTATCCCGCTGGCGAGCGTGGAGAAGGATCCTTCCATCTCGTTGATTTTTGTAAAATTCGTTCCAAGCGATATGCATTGTTCTTACTCACGGACCGCAATTGTTTAAAGCCGTTCTCCGCACCCTGCTGGGCCCACGCACGACCGTTGGCACTACCAATGAAGCCGAGCGCGATGCCTGGGTAAAAACGCGCCTGCTTGAACTTCCCTCGGACCAACGTCTATTGGACGCCGGTGCCGGAATGCAGCCCTACCGTAAATTTTGTACGCACTTACGCTATGTCGCTCAAGATTTTGCGAAATACGACGGCAAAGGCAATCAGGCAGGCCTGCAAATAGCACAGTGGGATCAATCCAATCTTGACCTCGTTTGCGATATCATGCATATCCCCGAACCGGACGGCGCATTCGACAATATCCTATGCACGGAGGTTCTAGAACATGTGCCGGACCCGGTTGGAGTGGTGGCTGAATTAAGCCGTTTGCTTCGTCCGGGCGGCAAGCTGATCGTGACCGCGCCTTTTGCATCGCTGACCCATTTCGCCCCCTATCACTTCAGCAGCGGATTCAGTCGATATTTTTATGAGAAGGTTTTTCCCGACAAGGGCCTGCACATTGTTGAACTTACCGCGAGCGGATCCTACTTTCATTTTCTGGCCCAAGAGTTGCGCCGACTTCCCTCTATAGCGGAACAGTATGCCGGCGTACGCCCTGGTTTGTTGCAGGCGGCTGTGCAACATCTCGCCCTCGTATTTCTTCAACGTTGCGCCTCTCGCGACAAGGACTCGTCCACATTACTGGCTTACGGTTATTTTGTGATCGCCCAAAAAAACATTTGACCGCAAGCCGTCGGGTTGCCTTTTATGAAGTCGCTATGGGTTATACGGAAGCAAAAAGAAACACCCTTCCTGAATCGAAAGGAGGATAACGTTTTGCTGGATGTCGAAATGATGTTGCCTTCCACTAGGGTAAGAGAGAAGACTACGTTTATTTCATTACCGCTACTTTTCCACGTATCTCATTTCCGTAACCATCTTCGAGTAGATAAATATAAACACCGCTGGAAATCTTGTCACCGGCGTCATTGGTCAGATCCCAGCTGGCCTTGTTTAAAGACGACGACAGAGGACTGAGTGTCTTAACCAAATGTCCGGAAATCGTAAACAATTTAACTGTCGTCTGCAAAGGCAACTGGGCAAAAATGATTGACTTACCGGGATGGTTATCGCTACGCCAGGGATTTGGATAGACACGCACGTTGTACTCGGCCCTACGTAGTGGACCGGAAGCTGGTACGCGCGTTAAAGCTGGCTCGCCGGAACTTACCGCATGCCGGTGACCACCGCACACAATAGTTATTACAACAGCGTCTTCAGATAGGGCTCCTTTAGGGGGGATCCCCCGCCCACTTTATTTACAGGTTGCTTTCAGGTGAAATGTCGGTTAAGACCACCCATGACCCAGCCATCTCGAGGTAGCTATTACGCTTGTGCCTTTAAGATGCCCTCTCTGAACCGATCGGATCTGAGCGAAATCGAAAAGGTAATTTTGGAATCTTTGCATCCCGAGCGATATCACATGGCCTGTCAGGGATTCCTTTACAACCGAGTGTGTGATATTCCCATCGATTCTGATAAAGCCATCACACTTGTCGTTTATACCCATGCGCCTTGCCTGCGGCTTAAATTGGCGCGATCCTGGGCAGAGCTCTATTGCGAGGATAATAATAGCGAACGTCAGGATGCCATCGAACGCATCGTCAATCTGGTAAAAAGTCGGGAGCGGCGAAACCTATGGAGATTTTCAAAATTAGCCATTTGGGGCGCCCCCATTCTAGGATTCGGCCTGTTAAGCGAAGTAGTCATTCTCGTGGCAGGGGGCCATCTTTCACCCGTTATGATAAAGCCAGCCATCGGTTTTCTTTTGATGACCTTTATTTGGTGGGTAATCGCCTACCGCGTCACCCTTTACCGTTTCTCCCGCATCCACCTGGCAAATTAAGACAGTTTCTATTCCTATCCTGGCAAGCTTTTTGTCACTTACGCAAACCCCATCGGTCCAATAAAAAAGCCTAGGTCGGAGTCAGCAATGGTTGTAAATACATAGCGTTTTAGATAGGGGGGTCAATACTTCTTAAGTTGAAACATAGAGGTTGCGCAAGGCCGGGGTGGCGCTTAACCTCGTAGGGATGAACACTGTCGGCCCAACATCGTCGCACGGATTTATTGCAGTCGAGGCCATTCTGGCCGTAGTCTTAGTTGCGGCCGTGGGGTTTGGCGCCAGCCAATTGCTTTTGAGAACCGCCCAACAAACCTCGGGAGTCGAGAATGCCCAGAAGGCTATGAACCTCGCGAAAATGGTTTTCGAACAGTACGGCTCTTACGCGAGTTCGAACTTTGCTTCCCTCAGCTTATACCAGCTGACCCACGCGACTCCAAAAGAGTTCTTCCATGCGGCAGATAATATGAGTTTTGACCGTATGGATATCACCTCCACCGTCACTTATTCAGAGAACAAAACAACATGTACGGTGAATGTGGCCATTTCATGGGCGCAAGGTGGGACACCTGAGGTTTCTCATTTCAGTAGAAAATATTCAGCCTCCTTAACTATCTTGGGTGGAGTTTCCGCTCAGGTGTATGTCAAAGTGCCATGTGGTTCCTATACCCTTCCGGCCGACATTGTGGCGCACTGTCCCGGGGTTGCGGGAGTCCAGGTCTCCGGCCAATCCGTGAAGGGAAACGCCACGGCGGGAATTACGGATGCCAACGGTCTCGTCATTCTGAATCAGTTGCTCTCGTCCGATCAGAATCTATTTACTTTTAAATCGCCATCGGCTTCAGATTATACAGTCCTTCCTAGTTCGCCCGGCTTTATGCCGCTCTATTATGGTCAAGATAGCAACGGTAATTATGTCACCGCTGTAAATGTCCCGGTGGTCATTCTCAGCGGGGTTGTTAATTCTGTCCTGTTCTCGAGCTTTACAAAAGCCGGCGTATTAAAAGGGAGCATCATTAACGATTCCGATCCTGGCACGATGCCCGCCGGGTTATCGGTCACCTTGCAAAATGCAGTCGCGCCATTGAACGGATCTGTCATTGTCTCCACCAACTCTTTGACCACATTTGTGGATGGGAATGGGAATTATTCTTTCGGGAATATCATTTTGTTGAATAATAGTCTTTTAAATATTATTGCAATAGCAGGGTCGTCCTGGAATGTTCAGCCTGGACCGAGTTTCCAATGGGGCTATACGGCGTTCCCTTCTACCTATCCGATCAGCGCTTCTGCCTATATAAGTGTTCAAGGCACCCCCACTATTGTACAGCCCAATGTTCATATTAAAAAAGCGGGATGGATTTTGCTGCAAACAGTCGATAAGGCCGACCTGGTCACGCCAATTCCCAACGTATCAATGTCGGCCGTCTTTCCTCCTGGACAAGGATATCCAGCAACCCCCTTCACCTTTAACACGGGGGCGGACGGGAGGTTCACGCTTTATAACATCGTCACGCAAACGCCTGTAGCCATCAATTTTACTGGCACGATTCCGGGAATGCATGCGGAAATTGGCAGTAACCTTACCTCGACCGCATTAGGGTCGGGGACCGATGTGGTGGTCCCGATGTCGCAAACGTACCGCTTAATTGGATCCATATCGGATTCGGGGCCTAATAGCGCCATTCGACTCGGCCAAATGACGGCCCACTCAGAAAATATAGCGGGGACCTATAACCGAACCGCTCCTGTTTCCTCGACGGGTTCCTTTGTTTTGGACAACCTGTACATGGATCCACTTACATCCGATGTCACGCAACCCTTCAAAATCCGTTTGCGAGCTTATGGAAGTTTTAATCCTCCCTTTACTGGCGATTACGTCGGTACGGCTATCGACCAACTCACGGGTCAACCCGCGCCGCATGCCGGTCTTCGAAGCGACACTCTTACTTTTTACAGTGATGCCACAGGCCATTTCGACTCCGGTGTTTCAACCTTAGTTTGGAATTCAGGCTGGGCACATCCCAACGTTGTATGCCAGACGGCGCCTCAGTTCGTTTGCCATTTTTCCGATGGTCCGTTTCCGGTCAATTCCTCTGTTTGCCTCGGGGTGGGGTATGGTTTAAACTCTCAATTAGGCTACCACATTGTGGGAGTGGACCCCACTCTGGGCAACTGGATAGCGATGGTAAATGATAACGCCGCCTCAAACCCTTTCACCGTTAACTTCCGATTAGTCGAATATTCGTTGCATGGCACGTTGAAGGATGCGGCGACCGGCACGCCGCTGCCGGGGATTACACTTTTAGACGCTAATTCTGGATTGAGAGCCACCACCGCGGCGGATGGTAGTTATACCCTCTGGCTTGTGATTCAGAATCGCACTTTGTCGGCCGACGGTACCGTCACTCTAAAAGTACTGCCTCAATCGGCCAATGGGCTTAATTATAATGCGGCTACATTTACATTTCCCATCCCGCATTCGCCCAATCCGGGAATTTCCATACCGGCAGACCTCACATTGGATCCCATCTTGGTTTCCAGCGTATGAACCTGGGTGATGGCCGCCAAAATGACCGGGCAGGATTTACCCTTACTGAACTTCTAGTTTTTCTACCAATTATGGTTTTCGTCGGCATCTGGGCCTCCAACTTATTGCGTAAGCCGGTCTTTTTGGCACGCTCGATGGAAAACTCCAAAACAAATAACCTTATCGTCCGTGCGGGAAATAGTATGAGTCAAGAGATCGCAGGGGCGGCGCCCGGCTCGATCAATTGGAGTTTGATTCTGCCAGCTGTAAGCACCAATACCAACATCTTCGGTTTTGCGCTTCCCTCCTACGTCAACAATGTTCCACAGTTGAATATTTCGGTCACCTATTACTTTCAACTTAACCCGGGGGCGGCGACGGGATCGCTTATTCGTGCATCTGGAGGCACTGAAACGGTACTGGCTACGAACCTAGATCCCCCCACGCCCGCCTTTCCGCTGGTTCAGCAGGACACAGCAAATTTAAATATGTTGATTCTCACGCTTTTGCATACGCCACGAGGAGCCACGCAAACACGTCTGGTGCGTCGAGTTGCTTTAAGGACATGAAAAGCAAGAAGGGTTTTGTTTTGCTGCATTGGACTATTCTTAGCCTCTTGGTGTTGTCAGGAATGTTCTGGTATTCGTATTGGTCTTGGATGCAAAGCCGGGGTGGGGTGCATGAAATATCGACAAGTAAAGCGCTGGACTACGCGGAATCCGGCCTCAATGATGCCCGTGCACAGCTGACCCGCGCCGACCTTTCTCAATGGCTGGTGGCGGGAGGGTCGAAGACCCTGACGGAAGCGGGAGCTAATGGACGCTACGAGGTAACTCTTTGTCGTAACGCTGCCGATTCCAGTTTGGTGGATCTTTTTTCCACCGGCTATTTCTATCTACCACGCGGAAATGCGGTAGATCCGTTGAACAACAAAGCTGCGCAGATCGCCTTGATTTTAGAGAAAATTAAGATCACTAACACGTCCGCTTTTATGCTGGCTATACCGGACGGATTAACCGTGGGATACGGATCGGATTTCTCATCCGGGCCTATTTTTTCCAGCAATCTCACCTTTCTTCAGGGGAGTTCCGGCCCAGCAACGAAGATCAGCCAGGCCTTCTATTACAACAGCGTTTTACCTTCGAACTATCTGACCTTTGTGAACTTTGTGTCCACCATGACACCCGACGTTCAACGAATGAACAATTCCCCTAATTTTCCTGTGTTGGATTCAAACCTGCGAACTCAGTATCAAGGGCTTTCGAACGGGGTTGTCTTACCGAGCCTTTCAGGGGTAGTGAGCGCGCCGCCTGGACATGTTTATTT
>JBBQYF010000005.1:0-33785 GCA_038208955.1 Elusimicrobiota bacterium | reverse complement strand
GGCTGGACACGCTGAAGGTGAAGGTCGAGAACGCGAGGAGCGATCCGTTCTGAGCGGCATCGAAGGACTGGGCCTGAACCGAATAGGAAATACCGTCCGTAAAGAAGCCTATTGGATAGGTGCTGGTCCACGTCGTCCAGTCCCCTGGAACTGTGGCGGTTGAGGCGAACCAGGCAGTGGGATCAACGGCGGTCTTATTAAAGACAGCGGGGCTATAGGTCCCGGGCGACCAGAATTGTGTTAGATCGTTACGGCGTAAGCGGATTTTGACCACTTTGGAACCGACATTATCCGATGACGTTCCGGAAATCGTGGTTAGACTATTGAGCCGCAACGCATTGGGCACCGTAATCCCGACCTGAGAAATGGTGTTGTCGTAGGTGAACGCGTTCGTAGCCACGCCGACCGCGAAAACGGTTTGCACGTTGCCGGCCTTGTCGGTAGCGCGCGATTTGATCGAATAGACATGACCGCTTTGCCAGGGGACCGGTGTGTAATACCACGTGGCCCAAGAGGTTGTGGTGGTGGCGATAAAGAAGTGTTCCAATCCCTGATCGAATTGCCCGTTGCCTTCATTAAACCAGCCGCCGGTGTCGACTTGAACGGCCAAGTCGACTTTCAGGATGGCATTAGCTCCGGTCGTCGCGTTGGCCGTTCCGGATATTGTCACGAGGCTGCTGTAATACCCGCCGTTAGCGGGGACGGACACTTGCGACGTCGGGCTGGACGTGACGATCGTAAAGGCGACAAGTGTATTGGGCGGTTCGACATTACTAGCCAAATCGGTTGCTTGGAAATGCACGGTATAGTTTTTGCCGTCTAAGAGAGACGGCGAAGACGTAAACCAAATCGGGTTGCCGACACCGGCTTGCGTGAGGTATTGGAACTGTTCACCGACCGCGGTAAAGGTTGAGCCGTTCCAGTAAGGTCCGCCGGTCTCGCGCATCGACCAGCTGACGGTTGCGACGCGAACGGCGGATGTTTCATCCAGCGCGTTGCCGGACAGGGTAGGCAAGCTTCGGTAGTAACTGCCCGATGCCGGGACGGTGATGGTCGAGGTTCCATACTGGGTGTCGTAGGTAAAGAAGTTAGACGACACACCGATAGTGAAATTGGTTTGGAGATTTCCGGGCGTATCGGTCGCCCGGCTCCAGATGTAATAGGACGTGTTGTGCGTCCAGAGGTTTTCGTTTTGCAGCACGTAACGCCAGTTCGGCAATGCCGGGGTCGTCGTCGACAGGATCATGTAGAAGGGTCCGCCCAGTTGCCAAGAACCGGCGCCCGTCGGGACGGTTAGGCTCGAGTCTTGCCAGAACCGATTATCGCTTAAGCGCTGAATCGCGATTTCTACTTTGACCACTTGCGACGTACTGTCCAAGGCGGTGCCGGATAGTGTTGTTAAAGCCCCAGCCTTGTAATAGCCGTTGTGCGCGGGATAGGTTACGGTCGCGGTCGGGAAATCCAAGTCGTAGGTGAACGTTGCCGAACGTCCGGGCGCCTGGGTTTCCACGTTGCCGGCGGCGTCTGTCGCGGCCGAGTAGACAAAATAACTTGTTCCCGTCGTGAGCGCGCTACCGCTTAGCGCCAAACTCGTGAATTGGTAGGACCAATATCCAGCCTGAGGCGTCAGAGTGGCTGTGAAATATGTCGTGGTGCCATCTGTGAAGCCGGCCCCTCCGAACCAATTCTGAGTGGCGTTATTACGGATCGCCACGTCGACGTTGGTGATGTTGCTCACGCTGCCGGCGTCCTGAGCCGTCCCGGATAAGGCGAGGAGAGTGGCCGCCGCCGTGTTGACATAGGATCCGTTGGCCGGCGACAAGACCGTTGAGACTGGAGGCGTCGTATCGTACGTAAATGTGGTCGTGGAATAAGGATTGCTGAAGTTACCACTGGCGTCTTGGGTCCGCGAATTGATCGTGTATTGAACCGTGTTGTTCCAAGAGAAGGTCGTCGTCCAGATCTGCCAGGGAATGGCGGTCGTGCTCACGGCCAGCATCCAAGAGGAATCGGCGGCGATGCTATCGAATTGGCTGAGCGGAGCGTCCCAAAATTTTCCGGCGTTGTCGTTATGAACGCGGAGCTGGACAATCGTTGTGGAACCGGCTTCAACGCCTCCCGTCGTATCGGCGGCCGTGCCCGAAATCGTGGGAAGATTATTCGTTCGGTTGCTCGCCGGCACGGTAATCGCATTGGTCGGGATCTGATCGTCGATTACGAATTGTGTGACGACCGGCGCGCTCTGCACATTTTTTGACGCGTCGATGGCTTGGACGGAGAGTTCGTAGCGAACACCGGGGTTGCTCGCAAAGGCCGGCAGCGTGGCGTACGTCCATGTGGGAGTGCTGGCGAACGGTGGCGCTCCCGACAAGAAATTGGCGTTGATCCATTTTACCGCGGCCAGCGAATTAAATCCAATGCCATCCCAATAATTGGTCAATGGGTTTAATTGGCGCAAGGCGACTTGCACCGACTGAATTCCGGTTTTCTTATCCGGGTTCGGCGGATCCGGATCGTAAGCCGTACCCGAGAGCGTCGCTAAGCTGGTCGATTTGACCCAGATGGCTGAAGAGGAGGGATTGAGCAATCCCGAGACCGGGGCCGTGCTGTCGTAAGTGAACGTCACGGGTCCTGTGACGACGGTATTGTTGGCCGAATTCGTCGCCCGCGCCGTGATATTAAATTGGTGATTGGGTAACCAGTTGCCGCCAGCGGGGGCCGTATAACTCCAAGACGCCAGGCTGCCGCTAACGGGAACGTAGGTCGACGTTAGAACCCAAGAACTGCCGTCCCAGTACGTCAAGTTGGATCCGTCGGTGATGTCGTTAATGAGCAACTCAATTTTCGTGATCGCAGCGATCGGATCGTTCGCGGTGCCGACAATGTTTGCAATCGCGCGCGACGGGCCGTAATTATTGTTGGGACTGGCCATCGGCGTACTGATCGTGAGCGACGGCCCATTGGAGTCGAAAAGAAAACTGTAAACGGTCGGGGCCGAGGGACTTTTTTGGGAGTTCGGCGTCGGCGTGACGTCGTCGGTCGCGTACGCGCGAATTGTATACGTGCCGCCGCTGACCAAGAAACCGGTCGTGACCCAGGTGGAGGACCAAACCACGTTCCCTTGACCGGCTCCCCCTTGCGTCGGTAAGAAAACTTCGGACGCCGAGCTAAAGCCAGACGGCGTGAAGTAGCGATTATTGTTCGGATCGCCAAGGAGACTTTCTTGGACTGAGATTTCGACCTTCTGCATGCCGGCCGCTTGGCTTTGTCCGCGCTGGTCCGCGGTGGCGGTTCCGGAAATCGTGGTCAGGGCGTTCAGCAGCGTGCTGTTGGGTTGAGTGATCGTCGATTGCGGCGTCGTGGTGTCGATCACGAACTGCAGCCAACTCGCCACAAGCGGCGTTTCGGTATTATTCGTCGGAATGGCCTGGTCGATGCCGCGCGATTTGATCGTGTAGGTTAAGTCCGTTAGCCAGTTGACGCCGGAATAAGACCAGTTGCCACTAGACGGAAATACGCTGCTGTACACGGAATTGAACCAAGCCGTGCTCGACGTCAGCGAGGACGACGAGAAACTTGTTCCGCCATCCCAATAATAAGTGGTCGAGCCCAACATGTAGTTAATTTGCACCTGGACTGAGGAAATTTGTGATTCGAAGGGATAATTAGGATCCAGAGCCGTTCCTTGAATATTATTCATCGCGGCCAGATGAACGCCCGGCGCGGGGGTGCCGATGCCGGAGATGGGTGCGCTCAAATCGCCCGTTAACGTGAGCGACGAACCCAGCAACGTCGTAAAGGTCTGTTGGGAATTGCCGGCTTTGTCGATCGCCTGGACGGTAATCGTGTAATGGTGCGTGTCCGTTAACGGTACCGTGAGGTTCGTGTAAGTCCAGGAGGTTTGAAAAAGCGTTGCGGGATTGTTGAACGGAGCGACGCTCGAGAACGATGGCGGCGACCAGTATTTCCCCACCGGCGGAATATCGTTATCTTTAATTTGTACGAAGACCGTGCTGACGTGGACGTGGAACGGGTCGTTGGGGTCCGCCATGGTCCCCGTGATTTGGGTTAACGTCGATCGGTACTCTCCATTGACCGGCAACGCGATGGTGGCCGTCGGAATACTAATGTCGAAAGTGAAGAGATTTCCGGTATTTCCGCTCCCGCCATTTTCAATGTTTCCGGGCGCCAGCAGAGAGGAGTCTTTGGAACGGGTTTGCACCAAATAGGAGAAACCGTCAAACCAGGTGGTTGTCGGAACGCCAACTTGATAGGTCCAGGTTTTCGGATCGACGACCCCGCTCACCGTGGCGGCATTCCACAGGGCCGAACCGTTGTTGGTCCAGGTGCTGCCATCCCAATAGTAGTTGTTGCGCGGGTCTCCGGTTTTTTGCAATTCAATGGACACTTCGACGGCGTTTACGCCCGCGGCGTTCCCCGTTTGAAGCGGGTCGAGCGCGGTTCCAGATAGCGTCGCAACGCCGGCGTAGTTGTAATAGCCGCCCGCTTCGGGAACCGTGAAGAAGCTGTTCGGCGTTCCCGTATCAAAGGTAATCACCGAGACCTTTGGATTTTCGACAATTCCTTGATTGTTGCCGAGCACCGTGACCGTATAGGATGAACCGGAAATCCACAGCCCCCCTAAGACACCCGTGTCGTCGAAAAACCAATTGTAGGTCGGCCCGCCGCTGATCGTCGCGGGATTGTTAAATTGCCCCAGCTGCCATCCGGGCGTCCCGCCACCACGATAATAGTAGTTGTCGCTGTTGCGCTGGATTCGGACATTCAGGCTTTGCAAGTTCAGCGACGTTCCTGTAATACTCGTCAGCGTCTTGTAGTAATTGCCGGTCAATGGCGCGATGTACGTGCTGACGGGAGCAGGCGGCGTAAAGATGAAGTTGCGGTTGGCGTAACTGGTCTGCGTATTGCCGGCGTTATCGGTCGCGCGACACTCGATTTTATAAATCCCGTTGTTCGAGAAAATCACACTGGTTGAAATAAAGACCCACGTCGTGCCATTCCAGATCGTTGGGTTAAACGTCGCCGTGGGATTCCATAATTGGGTTCCTTCATTCCAATAGTCGAAGTTGTTGCCGCCAATGCCGCCGCTGGCGCCGCCGGTCAACTGAAAGCGCATCTCGACTTTCTGCACGCCTGATAAGGAATCGGCCGCCGTTCCGGAAATGGTCGTCAGGGAATTGATGTTGGTTCCTTCCAGAGCGACGCTGGGCAACGTAACGGAGGAAGCCGGCATCGTCGTATCCCAGGTGAAGCTCGAGCTGATGCTCGAGAAGGAACTTTGATTTCCGGAACGGTCCGTCGCGCGCGCACGAACGGTATACAACCGGTGGTCTCCTGCGCCGCGCGACCAATCCGGCGTATTGGCGAACGTCCACGTTTGCGAGGCGGCCCAAACCGCCAGCGCCGTCGTGGACGAGGTTTCCGAGCCCTGCCAGCCCGGCAAGTTGGCGTTCCACCAAACCAAAGCACCCTGATCGCCGGTGTCATCGCGAATTTCGACTTCGACTTTAGACACGTCACTGATCACATCCCCTCCGACGGCGGGCGTCTGATGATCCGTGCTCGTTCCTGACAACGTCGGCAACGTGTGATAAAACAGATTGTTTGTCGGCAACGTAATGGCGACGAGCGGCGTGGATTCGTCGACAATAAACGTTGCAGTGTTATAAACCACCTCAAAGTTTGTCGCCAAATCTTGGGCGCGACCTTCCACGTTGTATTGGTAGCCGTCGGTAAAAATCGCTGGAAGACTGGGATCGGTCCACTGGTAGGTCGGGAAACCCAGCGACACCAACGTGGTCGAAAACGGAAAGTTGGTCGCGGTCAACGAATTTTCCCAGGTGCTGTTTCCGGGATTGAAGAACGTTCCATCCGACCGACCCACCCGCATTTTGACGAAATTGACGCCCGAGGATCCTATATTCGTATCCGTGGCGGTTCCCGAGATCGTCGTGATCGGGCCTTGCAAGTAAGTTCCGCTTGCCGGTAACGTTGGCTGGGAGACAGGGGTGCTAAAATCAACTTTAAACACCAAGCCGCCGCTCGTAAAATTAGGGGGTGCGGACGGCAGATTGCCGGCCTTGTCGAGCCCCCGGACAAACAGACGATAACTGCTGTTCGTGTTGAACGTCGAGCCGCTCAGAGCCGAGTAACTCCAGGTGCCGCTCGTTATCCCGACAAACGTGGCGGCCTGCCAAGGCGTACAAGCCACGCTGCAATCGATATGTGTCCAATCCGAACCGTTCCAAGCCCGATTGAGGGCGTCGACTAAAGCAATATCGACTTCGCGGGTTCCCGACCCGGATAGCGAATCATCAGCGATACCCGACAAGGTCGACAAATATTGATAGGCGGAGCTATTCGCCGGGAACGTGATCGAGGACACCGCGGGCGCACTGTCATAAAGAACGCTGACGCCAACGCCCGCGGGAACATTGCCGTTGAGAAGTCCAAATTCTGAATTTCCGGCTTTATTTGTCGCACGGCTGATGATCAGGTACTGATTGCCGCTGATGAGAAAAGCTTGCAGGCCACCGGGAACGTTGAGCGTCCAATTGTTCGGCGACGACGTGGTACTGTTGACAACGGTCAGGACACCGTAATTGGGATCGCTGTCGCCAAAACTTATTCCATTCCACCAATTCGTTCCTTGTTTCATCGCTACTTGGACGGCGCCCGTCGAAAGCCCGGCGGGATTGCTGCCGATATTATCGATGGCCGTTCCGCCGATCGTTGCCAGTGACGTGATATAAGGCGGCGTTGGAGAATTGATTGACGACGTGGGCTTGGCCACGGTATAGGTAAATCGATTGGTGAGGCTGGTCGGATTGCCCGCGAAGTCCACGGCCGTCGCTGTAATGTCGTAGCGATGGTCGGTCGTAAACGTCAACGCCGCGTTATTGTAAGTCCAGGCCGCAGGGGTTCCCAATGCTGCTACGGAAGATACGCCGGCGCCGTAGGATAGTCCATTAAAATATTGGGGGCCGCCGTCGATGTCTTTAATCGTTAGCGTGACCGTGCTGACTTGCGAAGGATCTGAACCCACATCCACGGCCGTTCCCGCAAACGGGGTCGAGACTTGGACCGCGGAGTAGAAACTTCCCGCTACGGGGCTCGAGATCGTCACGTTTGCGCCTTGAGTGTCGTATGTAAAGGTAGAGGTCAGCCCCATAAACGTGTTCCCGGGCAACGGCTGAGCCGTATCGGTGATCTTAACCCGCACGTAATAATCTTTATCTGGCACGAGAATAGGCGTCGCAAAAGTCCAGCTCGATGGAAAAATCGATGTCGCCGCAACCACGGCTATTCCACCCGTCCAGGCTCCGCCATTCCAATAGGACTTCGAGCCGCCAATGCCGCTGGACAATTCGATGCTGACCGTGTTGACGCCTGAACCGTTGGCGTCGTCCGTCATCGTCCCGCTGATCGTGGCAAGACTGTTATAAGGAGTGTTCGTCACGGGAACCGTAATGACGCCAGTGGGCGCAGAACTATCGACGACGAAATTGACGCTGGAAATTGCGCTGAGGTTCCCCGTCGCGGTCGTATCAGGAAGCGTCGTGTTATCTTCGGCCCGCGCTTCCAGCAAATACCGCTGGGAAGCGGTTGGCCAGTTCACTGGAGTTCCACCGCCATAAATCCACGTGTTATCATCCGTCGCGAACCAGGCGCCGGACGGCGTGATCGACGAGCTGAAACTGATGGCGTTGTCCCAATAATAGGTGGCGCCGCTTAAAATATAAGACAAGCGGAGTTGAACGTTTTTGACCCCCCCTTGGGGCGCCGCGGGATTGTCGACTACCGTTCCGTTCAATTCATGGCCCGCTTTTCCAACCTGGGTCGGCTTATAAGCCGGCGTGCCAAGTCCCGGGAAGACGATGGCGACGGTCGGCGCCTGATTGTCATAATAAAAGGTACGCGACGAAATTCCCGTCACAAAGACCGTTTGCTGATTTGTGGCGACGTCTGTTTCCCGAACCGTTAACGTGTAAGTAGAATTGGCCAATTGGAATTTGCTGTCCATGCTTGCGGGGGCATAGACCCAGTACGTGGCCCCCGACGACAGGGAGGAGCCGCCTCCGGCGGTCGCGACGTCATTCCACCAAGGAACCAATACCCAGGTACTGTTGTTGAAATACCGCCCATCCGACCACCGAAGGATTGAGACTTCGGTTTGTTTCGTCGACGCCGGCGTATTGTTGTTGTCAGAAGCGGTTCCTGAAATCGTCGGCAAGGCGTTTATGCCTTTGGCATTGCCGGGTAAATTGATGGTAGCGGTTGGCGGGACGACATCGAATACAAAATCCTGCACGGTCGAGCTGTTCGGATTGCCCGCCATATCTTTCGCGAAGAACTGCACCTCATACGCTCCGGCGCCCACCCAGGCATTGCCGGTCTGGAAGTAGCTCGTCGTATAACTCCACAAGCCGTTGTTCATGTCCCCGGAAACGAGCGTGGCGGGAAGATTAGTGCTCGATCCAACCACCGTAAACGTAGAGAGCGTCCAATCCCAGAAGGCGCTCGTGCCTTGTTGCTTCACGCGAAAATAGACATCCCCGGAAATGGCACTGACCTGGCCGGGGGTAATGTCCACAATGGTTCCCGAGAGCGTCGTCAATGTGTTGAAGTAGGCGAGATTGACGGGAGAAGCGAGCGTCGCGACGGGCGCGGAATTATCGACGATAAATGGCTGGGGTGTTTTGGGCGCCTCGGTGTTGCCGTGCGCCGCATCGATGCCTTCGGCGATCAGCTCGTAGCGATGATTGCCGTTCCAGCTGCCGGCGCCCACGGCCAGGGACCAATTCGTCCCGTCAAAAGATGTTACACCGACAAACCCGCCGTTCACCCAACTCGCTGTCGAGACGAAAGCCGTGCCATTCCAATAACGATTGTCATTGCCGCCGCCACAATTTAAATCCACGCCGCAATCAACGAGCTGAACTTGAACGGTCGTCGAAAAAGTCGCCGTGCCTTGGATCGAGGCGGTGGCCGGCTTAAAATGGGGTACCGATGTATCGGGCGATGTAATCAGCGTGCTGGGAGCGGGCGGTTTTAAAACAAATTCGACGTAGGAGCTTGCCGTAGGCAAAATGGTTGGCGCCCCGGGTGCCTGGTTGCTGTTGTTGGCGGCGTCGGTCGCTTGTATAAAAATCCGATAGGTGATTCCGCTGTTGGTCGTGATCCAGGTTGGCGTGGAAGCGCCGGTCGCATACCAGGTTCCGCCGCCGAAACTCGTGACATTGGTAAATTGTTCACTCGTCGCCGTAAAGGTTCCGGCGGCAAAATCCCACCACTTTCCTGTATCGGCGCGATAATATGAGACCTGAACGGCGGTCAGAAGTCCCGGAGCCGTATCGGAAGCTAATCCTGAAATCGTCGGCAAGCTCGACGTAAAAGGCGAGTTGTTAGGAGCCGTGACGGTCGATGAGGGCGCGGTAAAGTCGGCGATAAACGTCACGGTCGAGAAAACGGGTTGTTTGTTTCCCGCGGCGTCGACGGCATAAGCTTCCGCCGTATACGTGACGTTCGTCGTCCAGGCTTGTGTAGAAACCGGTAAATAAAAGAATGTCGCCTGCGGCGATAAAGAGGCGTTCAGCCAGGTGTTTGTCGTGGTGGTCCAGGACGATCCCGTGAAGTAGTATGAGTTTGTACTGATGCGCACCAGCACCTTGCTTGTGACAAAGTTATCAACAACCGTCCCTTGCACTTGCCCCGTTTTGGAAACGTAGCTGGGATTGCTTGGAACGGGATACGTAATCGTCGACGTTGGATAGGCGGTGTCATAAGTAAAAGTGCTTTGCGCAAGCGACGACTCCACATTGCCGGCTTCATCGGTAGCAAATGAAACGGTATGGTAAACGGTGTTGGGGATGTTCCAGATTTGGCCGTTGGCCGTGCTGTATGTCCACGTCGCATAGGGCGCCGTAACCGTCGGGTAGGTTCCCGGGGGAGAGCCTGACCATGACCCGCCGCCACCGCTCGTCCAGTATTGGGTCGCCCCCGCGACCAAGCGCATGAGCTGCACTTGCACTTGAGCAACGGTAACGTTATCAGCCGCCGTCCCAGAAAGATTGGTCAACGGCGAATTGAAATAAGCATTGGGGGCGGGAAAGGACACCTGCGACGTGGGCAGGGTATTGTCAAAGGTTACGGTCACCGTCGAAAAAACGACTTGTAAATTATTCGCTTGGTCGACGGCCTGCGAGATCAAGCGAATTTGGTCACCGCTTCGTCCGGCCAGCGATGGCAACGTATAACTCCAGGGACCGCTCGAAGCCCCGGCGCCGTAATCCGCATAAACAGTGGTGGTGTCCCAATAGATACTATTCAGTGAATTGGACAACAGCACGCTTTGCCATCCCCCGGGCTGCGTATAAATGTGGTTCTGTGAAAGGTCATAAATGTTGAGGCGAACGCTTTTCATTCGGGTATGGTTATTACCACTCAAGTCGCTGGCGGTGCCGTTGACCGCCGATAATGAAATGTAGGCATTTCCGTCTGTTAAGTTGCCCACCGCCGAGGCCGGCGGGGTCTGATCCATCACAAACAAGACGGGGGTATTGCCGTTTCCGCCATTCTCTTGATTGGTGGCTTGGTCAATGGCCCTCGAGCGAACTGAAAATTGATGGGTGCTTCGCGCCGCCCAGTTAATGCCTGCCGGCACGTCATAGTACCAACCTGTTCCGGGAGCGGTGACGTTAAACCATAGTGGCGACCCTTGCGAAACCCAACTGGAGGTTCCATCCCACCAAGCGATTGCATCGGTGTCTTCAATGGCGATCTGAACATTTGAAATCGGCGCATAGGTAAATGTCGCTGCCCCGGAAATGGAGGGCAATGTTTGATAAAACGTACCGGAAGTCGGTACTTGGATGGTCGAGGTCGGCTGAGACAGTGTAAACGTGTATTGACGGTCAGGGCCGCCTTTCGACTCCGGATTCCCAAGCGCGTCGGTCCCTAGGGACGTGATGTTGAAGTTTTGACCTTCGGCCCAGCTTTGCAAGCCGGCAGGAACAACATATTGCCAGCTCGATGCGAAAACCTGTGCATTTACGCTCGAAAGGCTCCCTTGCCAGCTCGCCCCGTTCCACCAGCGCGTCGCCACAGAAGGACTTGAAATTTGTACCGCCAAGGTTGACACCGCCGAGGCGTTGTCGCCCAACGTCCCCGAGATCGTTAATAAGGAATTCAAATACGTTTGACCGGCGCCGGGACTCGTAACCCTCGAGATGGGAGCTGTCAGATCGATCAAATAGGTATCGGAATCGGTATGAAGACCAAAAACATTTTGCACGTTTCCGGCCACGTCATTGGCGATCATGTAAAGAATGACTTGATCGCCGCCGCGATTGGAGAAGTCAACTCCATTGATGGTCCAAGTGGACCCAATCGTTGCGGTCGGCAGAGTCAGTGGAAGGCTCGATTGCCATCCCGAGGAAGGTGTCGTTCTCCAATATCCTGGGCTGGTTGGACCAATGTCGTGCAATACATATTGGACCGATGACACACCAGAATTGGCATCGCCATATGTTCCGGAGAAAATAGACGATATACCGATGGTGTTCCCATCCGTCGGCGAGGTAATGGCACTGGTCGGCGCGACAACATCCCAATAGAAAGTAGTGCCAGCGGATAGGGTTATGCTCTGCGTATTGCCCGTTCCATTGGCAAAGGTGTTATTCGTGTTCAGTGCTTGATCGGCGGCTGCGACAAGCACTGTATAGGAAGACCCGCTCACATCCGTGGCGGTCCAGTTGGAGGGACCACCATTGATGTTAAGCTGCCAATTGCTGACAGTGGCCAGATTGTTGTTGACGTAAGACCAGGTTGGGGTATTGCCTGGGGGAGCAAAGGCCGCGTTCAGCGGGCTTGGCGTGAGCGACCAGGCATTGCCTGTCCAATAGGTATTATCGAGATTTCGCCGTAGCTCGGTGGTGACCACATTGATTAGGCCGTTAGTGTTGTCCGTGACGCTTCCTGAAATAGTCGGTAGCGCGTTGTAATACGCTCCTTGAGCCGGAAGCGTTGCATTAGAGGTCGGCGTCGTATTGTCCACGACAAACGTGCGGACATAGGCGGGACTGGTGACAAGGCCGGCGGCGTCTTGGGAAATGACCGAGATTTGAATTTGCGTGCCGCTTGGAAATCCGCTTGTGGGAAATGGATAAGTCCAGCGATTGGTTCCTGTTGCCGTGAACCATGTAATGAGCGGCGCTGTAAAACCGCTGCCGTTCCAATAGAAGTTATTGCCCGGATTGAAGAAGGCAACGGAAGACACTACCACCGGGAAACCGTCCTGCGCCGTTCCAGAGATGGTGGTGAAGCTTTGATAGGTTCCATTGTTGGTCCCCGGCAAGGTGACGCCTACGGCGGGGGAGGTCATGATGACGACAAAGGAAGACACGGCAATAGTTGAGGCATTGCCCGCGGCATCCTTGACCGTGACATTAAGGTAATAAGTCGTTTGATCAACCAACTGGCTGATCGCTACCGTGCTCATCCAAACGCCCGTATTGCTATTGAGCCCTCCGTTGTAACTATAGGAATAGGAGATGGTGGAGATCGAAACCGGGGCACCTTGATCAAATCTTTGTGTAACGGGGTTGTAATAGGCCGAACCGTTGTAAAGAGTGGGGGTGACGGTGCCGACATAGCCCGGCGCGATGTCGGCGGCGGTACCACTTAAAGTAGCCAGTGAACCGGGCTGGTAGTAACCGACATTCCCGCTTATTGTCGCGGGGAAGACGACGGCCACGGTCGGCGTCGTCGTGTCGAAATAGACGCTCGATTGAGCAAGGGCTGTTTGGATATTGTTATTATTGTCAGTCGCGGACGATTGAATAATGTATTGATGATTAGTCTTCCAGATGGCCGATAAACCGGCTAACTTCCATTGATCCGGCGACCCCGGCGTAAGCACGGCTGCATTCCACACGGGAGTGACCGACCAGGAAGAGGCGGCGACCGAATAGTAGCTTGTACCGGCAGTAAAATCTTGGATCGCCACAACGGTTTGAGTATCGCCAGACACATTATTCGTACCGGGATCGGTGGCGGTGCCCGAAATAGTGGGAATGCTTGAGTAATATCCAGCCGCTGCGGGAGTAACGATGCTCGTCGTCGGGGGGGTTGAATCGATCGTGTAGGAGATGAATGCGGGCTCAAAATTGGGATTGCGCGTTTCGTTGATATATCCGTTAAAAACATAGGGAGTGATGGGACTGTATAAGTCTCCGTTGGCGATAACCCCAGAAACCCCGAAGAATGTTCCTTTCTTATGATAAATCTGCAAGGTGGAACCGCCGGTGACAGTCGTGTTCACGGTCGCTACGAACATTTCATTGTTGGTCGGATCGTTCGGCTCGGCAGCGACTTGAACGTAGTAAATGGTTCCGGCGGGGACGGCCGGATCGGTCCGGTTCGCGCCGTCCCACGCGGCGCCATTCCAGGCGAGATGGAGCAGTGTGCCGCTATTGGCGGCCCAAAATATAACGAATTGCGATCCATCACGCTGCCACGCGGCATCAAATTCGTGCGTCTGAAAGTTTTGGTTGAAATGGACTACGTTATTGGTAATCACGGATTTTTGGCCCGCGGGGATCCAGCCGGCGCTGGGTGACCAAACGCCGCCGGACAGCGCCCCTGTATTAGCGCCCGCATTGTCTAATTCGGCCATTCCAATCTGGTCGGGGTTTGAGGTTCCGGGATTCGTTGCCAGGCGTACCTGCGAAAGTGTATTGCCTCCGTTGATCGTCCAACCACTTTGTTTAGTTCCCCAAGAAGCCGAGGTGCTGTAATAGACCTGATAACTCCACTTCGGGCCGGCGGCCAAGGCATCGCCGAACACGGCCAATGCCTGCGGGTTTGTCTGGTTTCCATCGTAGGCGACATCAAACATTTGGATGGCTCCCGCGGCGCTATTGTCATTGGTTGTGAATGTTATAGTCGAAACCCATGTGCTGCCGTTCCATACCGCTCCTGAGATTTGCCCCGCGTTGTCTTCGGTCATCACGATCATGTCGTTATATTTGGTACTGGGATTATTAACTAAGCGCACCCATTGAATGGTTCCGTTCGTGGGATAATTGGGTACGGTGATGTCGGATCCCGTCCACACGTGAGTACTTAGGGGACGATTTTGATAATAAAGATTTGTTCCGCTCTTGCTGTAGGCGATCAGGGCATTGCCGCTCAATCGTTCATACGCCAGATCGAACGCGCGGTAATAGTCCAAATTGGTTGTATAGGAGATGCTGTTTGTAATCGTCGAGGAGCTGCTCCAGGCCGCGCCGGTCCATTCTTGGGTGGCAATAGTGCCGAGGCTGGTTTGCATCGCCAGCAGTTTCCTATTTTCCGCGGCAGAAGCCACGACTTTCACAAAACGCGGCGCACCGTTTAATTGTGCTCCCGTAACACCGGATTGCAATACATCGGGGTTGTCCCATTGTTGGCTTCCGGTGTTATGGTTGATGACGGTGCGATAATCGGCAAAATTGTCGTGCCGGCCATAGGCCATGGAATCGTTGCTCATATCGTACGACCAAACCATTTGATCGATGGAGAGATAATTCGCCATGACCGTGATGTTACTGGACCAGCCAGTGCCGGTAGTATTGTCATACTTCACAAAACCGAGTTGCCCGGATTGTGTCGTCACATTGTTGTTGCTGCCTTCGGCAAGAACCCAAAGGTCCGTCGAATTCGTGTCGGGGAAGAGATGGACGCTATAGATTCTTCCACCCCCAAAGTTTGCATTCATGATATTGGCGCCCTGCAAGCCGTTTACGGTCGAATAGGCATAGGTTTGCCAACGGAGTTGTGTCGTATTGGCGTTAATATAGACGACGGTCGCCGTACTCATGCCCGTGCCAAAGCCGAGACCAAACGTAGGATAATTCCATGTCCGTAATCCCGTAACGGGTGCATTGACGGCCGTGCTGCTACTGGTCGTGAAGACGCCATTTTGCCAGGACAATATATTGAGGCGGCTGCCATTATCGACGGCGCCCACGAGCACGCTATCTGTTTTAGCGGAATCGACCGCCGCAATGATCCATCCCCAACTCCGGGCGCCGTCCATGGAAGGAGAAACGGGCCCCGCCGTCCAAGTGGCGCTGCTATTAACCGCTTGATAAATCGAGGTTGTGGCGCTGCCATTGGACCAGCCTAGGTAGAAATAACATTTTCCGTTTGTGACGCAGGCGAGATCAAAGGGGCGAGCCGGTGCCGTTGCAAGATTGTCGTAAACGGTTGGGTTGGCAGCCCAAAATCCACTCGCCGTAAAAGTGCTCCAGGTGGCATTGAAATTTGTGCCGTTCCAATATTGCCCGTAAACCATCGCGGCGTCGTCGGCGACGATTAAAGCAATGTTGTTTCCCAAGCTCGATGTGGCCGCGCGAATAAAATTGATACGCGTGCCCGAGGCGCCCGGCTCGGTAGGGAGCGTAAAAGGACCGTTCCAGTTAGGACCCCCCGTCCAGGTCATATATTTAATTTTGACGCCGGAGATTTGAGTGGCGCCGTTCAAGCTGTAGAAGGCATAAAACGTTCCGGTTTGATTGGAGTAGGCCCCGTCAAACGGCATCAAAGCAGTCTTGTTGACGCCGGTCGATAGCTGACTTGTCAATTGTTGGAGATTTCCCCAATCCGTCCCTGGGGTGTACACCATGGCATCCAATTCCCCGTTGTTGTTGAGTACGAGCTGAATTCGCTCCGCCCCGACCGTTAGGCCGCGCGTGGATGCACTGGGAATGGTGTAGCTTCGGATAACTTGGGGCACGCTGTTATTGGCATTGTTAGCGGCCGTAAGATTTTCGGCGCCCCAGGTTTTTCCCACGCCGTCGTAATCGCGAAAAACGGTTTGGCTTTCAACCCGGTGATAGGCAATGAGGGCATCGCTCTCAGATGAGGCAAAGAGTGATTGAAGAGGAAGTAGAAAAACCCCGGCCGCCATTGCGCTCGCGGCCAGTAAAAACGAACGTCGAAAGAAACTTAAAAACTTATTGATCAACAGGATCTCGATTTTGTTTTGGCTTAGGTTTTCCGTGACCGGGCTTCTTTTTCAGTTCTTCATTGACGATCTTTTGGATTTCTGGATCGTCGTCGCGCGCCCAGTCGTGCAAGGCCGTCTCATCCTTGGGGTTTTTGGAACGTCCCAAAACGTGAACGATGGAATTCTTGACGGCAAAATTCTTTTCAGTTCCAGCCTGTTGCTGGAGGAGAAGGTCGCTGTCGTCGCTGCCGACGGCCTCGAGCGCCACGACCGCACTTTGTCGGACCTGGATATCGGGATCACGCAGCGCTATTTTGAGAGCGGGGACGCTGTCCGGACTGCGAAGACGCCCAAGGGCGTCGACCAGATAGCGCCGAACAACAGGACGTTTTTCTGCGGCTAGCGCTTGGATCAGCGGGAAAGTTGCGCAGTCGCTGTCGTGCGAGGCGCCCAGGCGCTCGATCGCCGGTAGACAAAGCCCGGTGTCACTGCTGGTCACGAGGTTGAAATCGTTGGGTGCAACCATGGCGGCTTGGGTGTCCGTTAGCGGGGCGATGAGAAGAGCGAAAATGGCTAAAGTGAGGGTTTGACGCATCGTCGAGCGCTCGAACGCATGTGTGCGCGCGCGAAAAATATTAGTCTTCAAAATCAAACGAAATAGTCCCATACCCTCTCCCTTAGTCCAATGCCGGTAAACGACGACGCGACGTGCCCTGGTAAAACAGGGTGTGCCTTCGGAAATTAACAGCGGAGATATAGCGGAAAATGCGGACCTGGGCGGCGGAAAAAGCAAAGCAAGCGGCTAACCAGAAGAACTCCGACGGAAATAGTTATCCACAGGTTACCCACATTGTGCACAACCCTTCTTGAAGAGAAGTTAATGACATCGAAAACGACTCTAAACGTGAGATTGACGGAGATCAGAAACGCGCCTACAAGTAGAGGTGAAAATGCGGCCAACTCGGCCTTGGCCAAGACCAGCGAATGGAGGTCGTCCAAGGCTTCCAGCTTGAAGAGATTTTCGTTAAAAAGGGACTTCAGTTGGGTGAGCTGGCGGGGCGATTTTATAGGCCGATTTTGAGCATCTCGGACGTCTAAATTGTCGAGATCGGCAGATAGTGGCGGTAGGAAAATAAAATGATCCGCTTTGGCTGGTATTCCCACCTTTACGGGTGAGACCCCCTCCAGGGAACCAGTCAAAGGGATCAAAAAAACAGCTAGACAGAAAAACAGCAGAGTTTTTCTCATAGATTTCGGTAACCCCGCTATCCCCACAAACGCCATGAGGACCGGAAGCTTTGCGCCCCTCACTTGAGACAAAAAGTGAGAGCGGCCACCGAAACACCGGTGGCCGTCGCCAGCTTGCGCTGACTTTGCCTTTATCGCTTCTTAACCAACGGTGATTTATGCATCAATCACGCGTCGTATAGATTCAAAGATCAAACTCGATCGGCGACGTCCGTCGATCGGCTTTCTATCGTTCCTCGACGATGTTTTGCCTAAAAACGCGAGGACCGGGTGCAAGCCCCAAAAAAACTTTCAGCGAGACTTCCATTTCAATCAATTTGCCATGTAAAGAGCATATGTTTCGACATCGCGAGTCTAGCCCCGGACCTTTGGGCTGTCAAGGATTTATCGCAGCTGTAAAGATTTATGAAAGTTTGAGAGGAAGGAGGCGGGGGTGTTGAAGCGGGAACTCAGCGGTAAGTCAAAAGCAGTCAACTCAGGAGGAGCTCGATGTATATCGCCGGGTTGCAAAACGCCAAAACCAAAGACTGGCAGCGAGAGAAGCAATCGCCACGATGAAAGAATGCACCATCCAGGCCGCCGAGAGCCGCCCTAGGAAGGCCTTGGCGGGGAAACTGACCATCACCGCTACAGGAATGACGAAAGTCAAAACGCATCGCATTGGCGCATCGTATATGTCATACGGGAAGCGGCCGAGACTCATCAAATCGCGATAAATCCAGATGGTGTTTTCCAGTTCCTGAGTGAGCACGGCCAGGGAGGCCACTGCCACATGAATTGAAAAGGCGATGACCATGCCATTAAGCATCATAACCACATACCAAAACCAGTTGCTCAAGTGGCTCGATGCGGGCAAATGCCTCGTCACCCAGAACGTCGTAACGAGCACCGGAATGATGGTGACGACATCCAAAAAATCCACCGTGTTGAAGGCAACCCGGTAGAGTACGTTCAGCGGTTGGATTAAAAAGTAATCGAAGTCTCCCTCCCGCACCAAACCGCGAATGCCGTAAATCCCGCGAAAGAAAAGTTGTGCCAAGATGTCGACCATGTTAAAGGTCAAAAAAAAGAGAGCGGCTTCGGGAAGCGAATAACCGGCCAGCGCGTCGGTGTGTTTAAAAATAGCCGAAAGAAAAACCAGAAAGAACGCCAAGCGAACCAATTTACCGACGAGATATCCGAACGATGACAAAGGACTCGCCGTTTGATTAGCAAAACCCATGGCCGCCAATCGGATCCAAATGCGCACGTGCTTCATCATGAAACGCCGCCCGCGGGCGGTTTGTTCAGCTGCCTTGAGCGCCATAGGCTTCCACTCCTTTTTGCCAGACGACATAGGCAATAATTCCAAAGGACGTGATCCAGAAAAGTTGACAACCCAAACCATTGATCACCTGGGCGGGCGACAATTTCTCAAGGAAAACATGGAGCGGATAAAAAACCAGATAGGGCGATGGAAACATTTTTAGAATGGCTTGAAGTTTCGGCGACAAAACGTCTAATGGAAAAAAAGCCCCGGCGGAAAACTCTAAAAATAATTCGAAGAGAAAACGCGGCCCACCAGACTCCGCCGTCCAAAACCCCCAACATCCCATGATGAAGCTCATGATGAAGTTGAGGATCATCGCTCCCACGATGGCGATCAGAAAGTAGGCCCATGTACTCGCTTGATGGGGCCAGCGAATCCCCACATGGAGGACCCAAGATAGACCAATAACCTCTATCAATGCGGAAACTGAATTAATTGATTTTTCAGCCATATCTCGGAAAAACGTGTAAGCCATAAAATTGACGGGTTTGAGGAGATAGCCGGATAGACGACCATGGTTAATTTCCCCCGCGATTTCGTAGGTCCGACTGGCAAAGACGATACCTCGGAGGATGTTCATTCCCAAGATGTAGGTGATCATTTGAGAGCGGTCGTACCCGGCGAACGAAGCCCGGTGGGCGAGCAAGGCGGTCCAGAAGTAATAAAAGCTGATCAGCACAACCAGCGACCGGAACCTTTCCATAAAGAAACTAGCGCGCTGCTGCAGTCCCTCTTGCCAATAAATCGAAAAAACGAACCAATATTTCCTCATACGACGATTGGAGTGTCGACCGCCCCGAAGGCATTGCGCATCGCCTCGGTCAGACTTTCCGGGCCGAAGCGCGTTTGCAATTCTGCCAGGCCGCCGTTAAACAGCAGCCGACCATGATTGATCAAGATCACACGCGAGCACAGTTCGCTCACATCTTCCATGTTATGGCTGGTCAAAATGATCGTCGCCTTCCAGCGTTGGTTGTAGGCGCGAATGAAATCGCGTACCTTCTTCTGCATGACGACATCGAGTCCGATCGTCGGCTCGTCGAGCAGCAGGACGCGCGGGCGGTGCAGCAAGGAGCAAGCCAGTTCGGCCTTCATACGTTGGCCGAGCGACAGTTTTTTAACCGGTACTTCTAAAAGATCATGGATTTCCAAAAGCGTTGCCAATTCTTGGACAGTCTCTTCAAACTGACGGTGGGGAATTTCATAGATCTCCTTGTTCAAAAGAAAAGAATCCCAGGCGGGCAAATCCCACCAGAGTTGCGTGCGCTGTCCCATGACCATCGTGAATTGTTTCTGAAACGCGCGTTCGCGTTTCCAGGGCACGAACCCCAGGACCTCCGCTTGGCCTTGGGTCGGCGTCAAGAGTCCCGAAAGCATCTTTAGCGTGGTGGTTTTTCCCGCTCCGTTCGGACCTAGAAAACCGACCAGTTCTCCTTCGGCGATTGAAAATGAAATATCGCGCACGGCATGCACGTCGCGGTATTCCCGTTTAAAGAGGCCACGGAAGGAGGCGGCGAGGCCGGGAGCTTTGTGTGCGACGCGAAACGTTTTAGTCAGGCCCTTGATGGTAATCATGGAGGTTATAACCGCAGGACGGCGATCTAGTTTCCCGATTTCGGCCGGCGCCAAGCGCTCGAGAACCGATAAGGAATCGTGAGTAGAAGGATGCGCCACAGAAACCGGAAGCCATGCCGGATTACCTTTGATTTGGCCTGGCCGCCCGTCCGGGCGCGTTCGTGACAGGCAAATTCCGCAATCGGGTATCCGGCTTTCAGGGCATTGGCGACGAGTTCAATCTCAATTTCGAATTCCGCCGAGCGGTATGGAAAGCGCGTGAAGACCTCGCGGCGGAACGCTTTGTATCCATTGAGTACGTCAGTAATATGATTGCCGGTAATCAAATTGAAGACGCCGGAGAGAAAAATATTCCCAAGAGCACGGACAAAGGCGTATTCATCGCTGCCGCCCAGCTGGCGCGAGCCGATCACGAGTCCATATCCTTTGTTGAGCCACGTCACAAATTCCGGAATAAATTCCGCCAGGTGGGAGCCATCGGCGTCCATCATCACAATGTAATTGCCTGTTGCTTCAGCAAATCCGCAGACGAGCGCGCGTCCCTTCCCGTCGGGCCCGCCGTTTTCCACCGTGCGAAATCCGTACGTGGGGGCCAAAGCCGCTGTGCCGTCGGTCGAATGATCATCGACGACAATCACTTCCGAGTCAAAAGTGGCCGTCGATAAAACCGTTCGCAGGTCGCCCAGCACCGCGGGAAGCGAGGTGGCTTCGTTCTTGGCGGGGATGACGATGGAGACTTTCATGCCGGTTTCCATCGTTCGAAGGGATTGGTAGGGACGGCATGCGGACTGGCAGCTTCGGTCTCCGACAAAATGCGATACACGTATAAGGCTTTTGGGTTATTTCCGGTCGGACGTTCCGTTTGCCATTCGAGCAGAACATAGTGGGACCAAAATTCGTTTAAGCTGTTCCAGCTGCTACGGTCCCAATGAAAAACCCCATAACCGTTCGTGCGTACGGCCTCGACCAAATTCAGAAAAAGATAGGTGACATGATCGCGCCGCAAGGCTTCGGCCATGGCCCGGCCCGAAGAGGCTTGGCTGTAGTCGACGATCGGCTGGGGATCGTAGACGGAGGCGGGCAGCATGACGCGATCGGTATAGTAACTGCGGTTATCGCCGATCATCATGACGACGGCTTCTTTGGGCAAATGATCGTTCATCCAGGCGAGCCCTTCATAGGGTGGCGGGGGATAACTGCCGCGGGTCTCGCTTAAATAGGCTGGCTCGGAAAGCTGGCCCACGAGGACGCGCCAGCCTTCCATATTGAAAAGAATAAAATAAAACATCACGACGTTTAGCACGGCGCCGCATCCGACCATCCAGAGGAGAACCACGCGAAAGCGCTTCAGCGACAATAGCGCGTTGACTAAAACCGGCGTGATCAAGGCCAGCGCGGGGAGCCCGTACCGCGGCGTCGATGTCGTGGCCAGCCAGAGCAGCCAGATTCCCGCCGCAAAGCGCCGCAAAATGAGACTCGGTAAGTCTTTGAGACGCACGAGGCAAAGCGGGACGAGAAGAATTAAAAAAAGCGGCCCGACATAATCCGATAGGCTTACACCCTCCATCGTGGTAAACCAAGGGTGCAAAATAAAATGCGATGCTGCGCCCCAACTTTTGAATTCGTCTCTTAGTTGCCTTTGTGGTGCGTCGCCCAGAAAATGCAGCCAATTGTCCGGTTCGATGCGTGGATGGCCCCAGTGCACCCCGCCAAAGGGATAAAGCGGGTTGCCATGAAAAACAAGATTACGCAGCAGAAAAGGAGCGACCACGGCCAGGGCGGGAATAATCAATAGGCCTTCTTCTCGCAAAATGATACTCCAAGGTTGGTGGTCGACCCGTCGCCGTTGCCAGAGGAGAATCAGGGCGGCGAGTGGAATATAGGGCAAGGCGGGATATTTGCAGGAGGCCGAGAGGCCGGCTAATATTCCCGACAAAATTAGCCAACACCTGTGTTGATCGGCCAGGGCTACAGGTGCCACGGCATCGGGTTGAGGCACCGGCCGTGCCTGGTCCAGGAATCGGATCAAAGCAAAGACGCTGACAAATTGCAGGTATGTCCAAGCCACATCCATGCCGGCGGTCGTAACGTTATAACCCAGAAGCGGCGTGCTGAGCAGCAGGGCGCTGCTAATCAACCCAGCTCCAGTCCGCAGGTAGCGTTGTCCAAATGCGATCAGCGAAAGCGCCAGCAATAGCCCGGTGGCTCCATGCAAGAGTTTCGGGACGAGCGAATTTCCAATTGTGATCGCACATCCGTAAACGAATTGAACCAACTGAATAAAGTTGGAATAGATCTGAGGGTAACTGACGAGGCGGTGGTTCAGCCGATACAAATTTGGGAATCCCAAATGGTAGAAAAGCGAGTCGAAGAAAATTTCGGGGAAAAGATCGCCGGCCAAAATCAGGGCGCCGGTGATAATGAGTAAGGTGAGCCAGAACACACGGGCCGGAACTTTTTCGGCCGGGATCACCGCGGCGACGCGTGTTTGGCGCCGGCGTTCAACGAGCAGAAAAATACTGGCCATCCCTAGGGCGCTCCAGAACGTCGCGGGATACCAGAGATGGATAGCCCCCACAAAGAACGTGAAAAAGGAAATCGATCCAAATCCGAGAGCCCCTCCAAATATCACTTGTTCGACGGCGGTCATGCTGTCTCCAAGGCGCATCCGCCAAAGAATCTGGCGACCCCCTTCAATCATGATCCATAGGAGCCCCGCCGAAATGGCCAGTGCCGAAAGCGCCTTAAGCAGATAAGCGTGCCAGAAGGAGAGAGGGGACAGTGCCTCAAAGGTGCCCAGCAGATTGTCGAGAGAAAACGGATGATGTTGGAGAAAAAAATAAAGAACCGTTGCTCCCCACCCTGTACAAATGATGCTGGCCGGCAGCGGGGCTATGCGCCAATCCAATTCAGCGGTCGGGATTTCGGGGCTACGTTTTGGGGTTTTTTTGTTTTTCACGGTTTGACGCGGCTGGGAACACTGCGCAGGCCCTGGTCGAGCGACTGCGTGCCCGCGGCGCCTTGCTCAATATAGGCGGCGTCCTCGTTGACGTGCCAGGGGTCGTAGAGCGCTTGGCCGGCCAGGATGTTGCGGACGCTGAGCATCGCGGTCATCATCGCGTGATCCTGATTGTTGTATTTGTGCATTCCATTGCGACCCACGAGATGGAGAGTTGGAAAACGCTCCTGCAGTTCTCGCCGCAAAATATCAACGTTGGTTTGGTAACGATCGTCATATACGGGGTAAGCTTTTTTCTGCCGAACGACACATCCATCGATGACGTCTTCCGGACGGCACAGGCCGATCTGACCAATCTCGCGCCGGGCCAGCGCGAGCAACTCCGCATCGGAGGAGTTCCACAACCCGTCGCCCTCGAAACAAAAATATTCCATGCCGTAACAATTTTGCGCCGGATCAGGCACCATTTCGGGCGACCAGGATTTGAAGTTTTGAATGCGCCCGACTTTGACGCTGGCGTCATGAATATAAATCCAATTGTCCTGAAAGCGGTGATCGTCTTTGACGATCAGCGCGACCACGAGAAAATCGCGATAACGCAGCGCGTTAGCGGCCGCGGCAGCCGTCGCGCTAATCGCCGGCTTGAGACCCAAAGCGAGCGGGCGCAGGGCGGCGGATGAAATGACATGGTTTCCTGTCCACGTTTGCTTGCGGCCGTCGGCGCCTTCGGTCTCGACCGACCATTGTTGAAGGTCGGGGACCCAGGTGCAACCCGTCACGGACTGGCCCATCACCACTTGTCCGCCCATCAATTGGAGTTTGCGTGCGCAAGCCTCCCACATCATGCCCGGCCCTTTGCGGGGGTAGCGGAACGAATCAATAAGGGTTTTGATGACGTCTTGTTTTTCTTGCGCTTTGGGGGGCGGTCGCAAGGCATGAAGTATGGCCGACGAAAGCGAAAGCCCGCGAATCCGCTGCGCGGCCCAATCGGCCGATATCTCTTTGCAATCCATTCCCCAAACTTTTTCCGTGTACGTTTTAAAGAAAATCCTGAACAGCCGGCGACCAAATTGATTCGTGACCCATTCTTCAAAATTACGCGGTTTGGCAATCGGGAATAATCGTGCTTTGAGATAGGACAACATACAGAGGACCGACGTGCCGATACCCAGCTTGAGCAACGCGTCAAAGGCTTTCAGGGGATAGGCAAAAAATTTACCGCGGTAATAAATCCGCGAGAGCCGGGGTCGGATAATAAAATCATCGCCCAGAATTTCCGTCCAAAGATCTTCCACTTCTTTCGATTTCGAGAAGAAGCGGTGGCCGCCAATGTCGAAATGAAATCCCCGGTATGTCACCGTCCGCGAAATCCCCCCAACGTAGTCCGGATCGGCTTCGAGCACGACCGCCGGCACGCCGGCTTTGCTCAGGAGATAGGCGGCCGTCAGCCCGGCCGGGCCCGCGCCGATAACAATGACGTTTGGTTTTTCCCTAGTCATAAAATCGATACTGGAGCCCAGCTCGTAAAGGGATTGGACGGCGCGGCATGTTGGGAATCCGGGTCTGTCCGGAGGCCATAGACATAGAGTGCCTGTTCAACCGTTTCTTTTTTCCAGAGTAGTTTGACATGTGTTTTCCAAAAGCCGTCAAGGCATTGCCATTCAGCGGGCGTCCATGGAAAAAGATTATACGTGCGCGTTCGAACGGCTTCCGCTTTATTAAAGAATATGTAGTCGATCCCGGCGGACTGAAATCGCTTTACGAGATCGTCCGGAGTCTTGGATTCGTGAAGATAAGTTAATAACGGTTGCACGTCGGGGGTTGAGCCGGCGATGGCAAGACGGTTGCTCTGGAAAGTGCGAGGTTCGCCGGCGAATAAAATCTTCTCTCCCGCCGGCACATGTTGATCCATCCAAGCCAGGGCTTCGTAAGGAGGATTGGGATAACTAGGATGTGACGCGATGAGATAGTCGGCGCGCGAGATTAATCCGAACGGCACTTGCCAGCCGCCCTTCGAATAGAGATTACAGCCGAGACCCAAAAAATTAATACCGGCGGCAAAAATGAGAAGGGCGCGAAGCCCGGATTGAACGAGCAGCGCTGGTTGGGCTAAGGCTTGCACGAGGCCTTCCGCTAACGCGGGAGCCAAAAGCGCGAGCGCAGGTAATCCGTAGCGGGCTGTCGTGGATGTTAGCAGCCAGGATCCCCAGCCAAGAGCCCCGTAGACTGTCAGCAATTTGACCGCCGTCGACAACCGCGGCCAAACGAAAAGCGCGGGAAGCGCCATGAGAAAGAGCGGGCCGACAAAATCTCCATTGCCGACGCCATCCATCGTCATAAACCAAGGGTGCAACAAAAAATGCCGCAGCGCGGTTTTGTTGGAAAGCGTCGAGGAGAGCATGCGCACATTGGCGTCGTTCATGAATATCTGCCATTGCGCTTGCGAAAGCCGGGGAGTCCCCCACCAGGTGCCTGCTAGAGGGTAAAAAGGATTTCCGTGGAAAGCCGCGTTTCTCACCCAAAAAACAGCCGGACAAGCGAGGGCCCGAACAATAAACGTACGCACGTCCGCCCATGCTGATAGCCATCCGCGGGTCCTGCTCGTATACCCGGCAATCAGAACGATGCTGAGCAGTAAATAGGCCCAGGCAGGCAATTTCCAGCTCACGGCGAGGCCCGTCAGCCAACCGGCGAGGCGTAAAAGACGACCATCATTGTCGGCGAGCGCGCGGACGAGCGCGAAGCCTGCGGTAAATTGAAGGAGCGTCCCCAGGATGTCGACGCCGGCGGTAGCGACGTTCATCCCGACGAGCGGCATGCTTACAATGAGCATGGCCGCCAAGGTTCCTGCCCCCTTGGACAAGTAGCGGTGGCCAAAAGCTTGCATGGCCGCCGCCAAGAGCAGGGCGCTCATTCCGTGAAGCAATTTAGCAGCGGTCACATTCCCCACGGTTAGGGCTAGTCCGTTTAGGAAATGAAGGCTGTAGATAAAGTTAGAAAAAAGTAAATTGGGTATCGGATAAACGCGATGGGCAAGACTGTACAGGTGCGGTACGGCCAAATGATAATAAAGCGAATCGTAAAAGATTTCGGGACTTAAATCGGAGACCAGGAAAAAAACGAGGAAGGCTAGAACAATGCCATTCCAGGGAGCCTCGTCCATACTTAATAATGACGTATCGGTGAATGGCCTTAGGCCCGATCGCGAACGGCTGAAAAAAAATGAGGCTATCAACAATAATCCTGCGAATAAACCGCTATACCATAAGTGACAAAGCCCGAGGATTAAAACCGCGCAGGACAGGAGGCCCACACCCAGGGCGGTCGAATAAACGAGATATTCCGGCGATGTAAACCCCGACCGCTCCGGGCGTTGCCTGAGTATGCATGCGCCGCTTTGAAAGGCCATCCAGCTGACCCAGAGGGCAACCGCGGCGCCTTTTAAAACATCTTTCATCGAGTCGAAGAAGGTGGCCAGCGACCACTGGCCCGGTCGGACAGCAATCACCTGAAAAAGCGCCGGATGGAGCGTCAAGTAACTACCGAGCGAGAAAATAAACCAGGTAAGAAGCGCGAGAGTCGCGGTTAATGAAACAGGGGGGTGAACGATGAATTGGGTGCGGCGGTCTACCACATTTTGTCTCGTCCCAAGCCCGCGCTGGCTTTAATCATATCGCTGGCAAATTATCAAATTTCCGACGAAAGGGCAACGGGGTCGACCTAGCCCAGCAGGTCGCGGGCGCCGGCGGTGAGTAGGGTCTCGGCCATCAATCGGCCCAGTGCCTCCGGATGGCCGGCCGGTCCCGACAACCGTTCCCGAATCATTCGTTGGCCGTCGGGAGCGGCGACTAAGGCTTCGAGCCATAAGATTTCACCCAGTAGTTCCGCGAAACCTGCGATAGGAGTTTGGCAGCTACCGCCCAGTCCATCGAGCAAGGCCCGTTCCGCCAATGCCGCGACGTGGCTGGCCGAATGATCGAGCGCTTGCGCAAACGGTACGATGGCGGCATCGGACGCGCGGACTTCGATCGCCAGGCATCCTTGACCGATGGCGGGAAGCATGATATCCCTGCCAAGCACTTCGGTTGTGTCGCGCTCGCGGCCGAGACGCCGTAGTCCCGCCAACGCCAGAATGATTCCATCCACAGAGCTTTCTTTTAGCTTTTCCAAGCGGGTATCGACATTTCCGCGCATTGGAACGACAATCAAATCGGGCCGATGATGCTTGATTTGAGCTTGACGGCGAATCGCACCCGTCCCAACACGCGAACCGGCGGGCAAAGCTTTCCAAGAAACTCCCTGCCGTGAAATCCAGGCATCCCTGGCGTCTTCGCGCGGTGGCACGGCCGCCAAAACCAGTCCCGCCGGGAGTCGCGCCGGCATATCTTTGAGAGAATGCACGGCGAGATCGATGCGTTCGTCTAATAACGCTTCTTCGAGTTCTTTTGTAAACATCGCTTTCAGCCCGCCGGTGGTTTGATCGCGGGTCTCCGACGTCGCGGAGCCGGCACCGGGGGACAGACGATCCCCAGACGTGGTGATTAAAATGGTTTGAATTAAACAATCCGGGAAGGCGGCGTCGAGACGTTTAACGATTTCGGCGGTTTGCGCTTGGGCAAGAGCGCTGCGGCGGGTTCCAATGCGCAGCATTGACGTCGGCATTAATAGTCGCCGGGCAAAGACCCCAGTGGCTCGGGGCGCTGCGCTGCATAATGTCGTAAGCTGTGGTCTTCGCCGGCCTCATAAGCGGCCAACCAGCGCCGGAATTCGTCCGTTTTTTCCCGCACGATCGCTTCGGCCCGGCGAACCTCGTCTGAGCGTCGGGCGAGATTTTCGCGAACCAAGTTTTGAAGATCGTCGATGTTGTAGACATAGACGTTGTCGATTTTATGAACATCGGGATGGACATTGCGCGGCACGGCGATATCAATAAAAAAGAGCGAGCGACCGCGGCGGCGGGGCATTAAGCTTTCAATTTGGGCGCGGGTAATTACGGGCTCCGGGGCCGAGGTCGAACACAAGATAATGTCCGCCTGCTCGATGTAGTCGATTCCTTCTTCAAACGAAAGGGCGCGGTGGCCAAAGTATCCGGCGAGCGCCTGCGCATGTTTGGGTGTGCGATTGGCGACCAACACGGATTGCACTTTGTGAGACAACAATTGCCGCCCAATGAGTTTGGCCATTTCGCCGGCCCCTAAAATCATCACGCGACGCGCGCTGAGATCGCCGAAAATACGTTGGGCCATTGAAACGGCCAAGCTGCCGACGGACGCGGCCCCGGTGGAAAGCCCTGTTTCGGTGCGCACGCGTTTCCCCACATACAAGCTGCGCTGGAAAAAAACATTTAATAGTTTCCCCGTGCTGCCCGCGGCTTGCGCGGCCAGATAAGCATTTTTGACTTGCGAAAGGATCTCTTGTTCGCCGACGACCATTGAATCTAAGCCGGCGGCGACGCGAAACAAGTGCTCCACCGCCCGTTGATTTTCATGGAGGTAAAGGTGTTGACCCAGCGGAGTCGCGGGACTGAACGCCTGCAGCCAGGGTGTCAATGCCGCCCGCATGCCTTCGGCCGTCTCGGCGCGACTGTACACTTCCGTCCGGTTGCACGTCGATAAAAGGACCGTCTCGCTTAAGCCGGGCAGCGCTTTAACGGAACCCAGAGCCTCCGGCAGCCGGTCACCCGAAAACGCCAATCGTTCGCGCACTTCGACTGGAGCCGTCTGATGGTTGAGTCCGACGACGAGAAGTGACATTAGCGCGCTCCCCCCGCCAAGAACCCGTGCAAGGGGCTAAAGTAATTGACGCCCGCGTAGGTAAACAGCACCACGACAAAACCAGCGAGCGATACGTAAGTTGTTTTACGGCCCCGCCAACGCTCGACCCAGCGGAGATAAAAATACATGACGTAAACGAGCCAGGTGATCAGCGCCCAGGTTTCTTTCGGATCCCAGCTCCAGAACTGCCCCCATGCCTTCGCCGCCCAAATTCCCCCCAAAATTAACCCAACAGTTAACGGAACAAACGCACAGAGAATTAATTGATAAATCAATCGGTCCAATTCGTCGAGAGACGGCAATCGGTAGACGAGCTCCGTCGGGCGTTTGGTTTTAATTTGATGTTCTTGGATGAGATAAGCAATGCCGACGCTAAAGGCAATGCCGAGCAGCGCGTAAGCGGCAAACATGATCGGAATGTGAATGGCGAGCCACGTTCGAAAAAAAGAGGGAGACAATATTTCCAAATCCGGTTTGCGAAACCAAGCGTAGGTTAGAAGCGCGAAGGGAAGGGGCATCACAAAAGCACCCAGGACCGGAATGTCGAGAAAATAGGCGATGCCGCCGTACAGTGCCGCGACAAAAATGGAAAATAAGGAGAGCGTTGCAAACCAGTTGCTCCAATCATGATTGTGGCTGATGCACCGGGCGCCGAGACTGAGCAAATGGAGGCTGATCGCCAAAGCCAGTAGCCCCCGCGCCCAACGGCTGAGCGCTTCGCGTTTCGTGAAGAGATAGCAGAGCGATAGCAGCGTGGAAACGCCGTAGAGAAAGTAAGCGCTGCTAAAGAGCAGGTTTTCCATGTTGAATCCATTCCTTCAGTGCGGCTTCGGCGCGCAGTGCGCCTTGCTCTTTGATCTGGTCGAGGAACGCTTGACTGACGATGCATTCCCATAGCGATTGGCGCTGCGGTTTCGGCATTTTTAAAATCTCCGGTCGCCATTTGTCGACGATGGTGACGAACTCGCCGTATTCCGGTCCAAGCGACGCTTCCAGTTTTTGCCGGAGAAATTTTGCGAGCGCCGGCGCCGCACCGCCAGTGGAAATGGCGATCTGCAAGTCTCCGCGATTGACGATGGCCGGCGCAATAAAATCGCAGTAAGGTGGGACATCGACAATGTTCACCCAAATTTTACGCGCGCGAGCTTCGGAGGCGATGCGTTTCTGCAAAGCGGGATCGTTCGTCGCCGCGATCACAAGACTCGAGCCCTCTAGATCCGCGGTTTCATAACCCCGTTTCGACCAAGCCACGGTTCCTTGAGCGGCCAAGTCGGCGATCGCCGGTAAGGCCTCGGGCGAGACGACGTGTATCCGCGCTTGGCATTCCAAGAGACCGCGAATTTTTTGCAGGCCGATGTCCCCGGCGCCGACTAGCAAAACAAGGCGGTCTTTTAAATTCAGAAAAACGGGATAATATTTCATCAGCGTGAAAGAAGCGCGGAAAAAGGCGACTCAGGAAGAAACGGGCGAGGCTGGCGGGTGGCTGTCGACGGTAGAGATCTCGCGGTCGCGGCGGAGCATCTCGTCGAATTGGCCGAGAATTTCTTTGTCCCACCATCCCTTATTGGCCTCTTCCCACAGGATCTCCATCGCCACCTCGTGCGGTAACCGTTTACGATAGGAGCGTGTGGTCGTCAGCGCGTCATAGATATCGACAATCGTCATGATTCGGGCCAGCAAGGGGATTTCATTGCCGCTTAAGTGGTCGGGATAACCGGTTCCGTCCAGGCGTTCATGGTGATGGCGAATGACAGGAATAGCGCCGCGCATGGTTTTAAGTTTTTCGCAAATTTTCGCTCCCTGAGCGGGGTGCATGCGGATGATCAGCCGTTCTTCGGTTGTTAAAGCGCCGGCTTTGTTAAGAATTTTGTCCGGAACGCCGATTTTGCCGATGTCGTGCAATACCCCGCCTTTGCGCAGCGCGTCTTTTTCCTCGCTCGACAAATGAAGATGCTCGCCCAACCGCACGGCCAACTTGGACACGCGTTCCACGTGCCCCTGTGTGTAAGAATCTTTCGCCTCGATGGCGCGAGCCATAGCAAAAAGCACGTCTTCGGCATTATCCAATTGCTCGTTCAAATATTTGACGCGCAGAAGTGATCTCAGCCGCGTGATCAGCTCGAGGGTGTTGTAGGGCTTGTTGACGAAATCATCGGCGCCCGCTTCCAGCGCTTCGAGTTTCTTATCAAGGTCGCTGAACGCGGTTAGCATGACAATCGGGATAATCCGGGTGGCCGGATCGCTTTTCATTTGACGGCAGACTTGCAGGCCATCCATCCGCGGCATGTGGATATCGCAAAGCAGAATATCCGGACCCACGAGGCGGACTTTCTCGAGACCTTCGACGCCATCGCGCGCGACGACAACCGTGAATCCCTTTGAGATGAGGATCGGCTCAAGAATACCGACCGCCTGGGGATCATCTTCGATGAGGAGAATTTTGGCGCCGGCAAAGCCATTTCCGGGGGCGTCCATAGCGGTGACTTTACCAGTTTTTCGACGACAAAGTCAATTTTGCGCTTGCGGGAGGCCCAAGTCCTTCGGCCCCATAATTTCCGGGCCCCTCTCTACTTTTATTAACGTTCCCGTAATGGGCCTGCCATGCGCGCGTAACTCCGGGATGTTACTTTAGGGATACGAACGGGGGAGGGGGAGGAGAATTAACATGCCATTTCGAAAACGAACCATAGTCATGTCCCTAGGGTTGGGGCTGACGCTGCTCGCTTGCTCGCATAACATGCCACCGACCGCCTTTGACGGCTTGGGCCAGGCGGATCGTCTTGAAATATCGACGCCCCATCGACACATAAAGACGCTCTATCAAGCCGACCGTATTCACCAGGCTACGCAATACCTAGCCCAATACTCGAGCGGCTGGCATCAGGAATGGCTCGTCAGCAGTCTGGTTCCGGAATTTACATTGTCCTTTTATAACGGCGAGAAACCACTAGGACGCTTTGGTTGCCAGCAGGGATCCTTAACAACGGGGGATAGCCAAACATGGGCGCATTCCCTGAGCGACGAAGACCGGGAAGCGATTCTGGGCATTCTAACGATTAAAGAAGTCGAATCCACCTCCACCCAAATCCTCCGATAATTTTTTATATCACGGGGCTTGCATGTGGGCGATCACGCAATCCCGTTTTTTAACGCTCGGTCGCCTCAGCAACCAGGTTTCACACCTACGGCGAGGCCTTAGGCACTCGGGGCAGGCGGTATTCATCTACAGGTGGTGTCGTTTCTCTCCTGTTCGGACAGCTTTCTCCATGACCCTTTCAGGTTTTCCGTCGACAATCCCGAATCTTCGTTCCGGCTTCTAAACTATTGGGACTTTTAGCCTGTCTGTGCCGCAACGCCCAAAATGCCCCAGCGTGCTTCCTCAAATATCGTTCGCAACGAATACCCACAGGGAATCTTCAGCATTAATGACCGCGCCCGCTTCTGCACAACGCCCGCTAAATGAATCATCCGAAACCGGACCGTCTGAATGGTGAGCGGCTTCCAGTCTTCGGGCAATGTCAAATGCTTCCACGCGCAAAACACCGTCGCCGACAACAACGCCAATTGAAACCATGCCGCATTTGCCATAAAATCCCCGCAGGGTAGCTTGCTCATGCCAAACCCGCTCTTCATGGCTTCATTGATATGCTCACTTCCCGCTTGCCGGTTGCGATGAAATTGCAGCGTGAGCCCCGCCGTCCAATAGTCCAACCCATCCAACACCGCATGGTACGTGTACGGATTCTGATCTAACAAATCCAACTGATCTTTCTTATAACGGATGACTAAGAGCCGATGCGCCGCCGTGTCTTTGTCGCCCATCACGTGCAGGGTCTCGGCGACTTCCGTTTCGCGGCCCGGCCACTCCTGCGACTCCAACCTGACCCATTGCTTCTCGGCTATATCTTCAATCGTCTGTTTCACCGACTCATCCTGCCGCGCCGTAATTGTAAACCCCACGTGCATTCGCTCACAGACCTTGATCACTTTCGCCTGATACCCTGCACTGTCCGACCGCAGCCGAATTTCAATTCCAGGAATTTCTTCCTGTAAGACCCGGATCACTCGTTCCAGTAACCCGGACAAGTTCGCCATCGGGCTCGCATTCCCGCGACGAAATATCCCGGCCATCGGCATTCCAAGCTCCGCGCATGTCACCATGACAGGGCAAAACCCTAGTCGCCCTTCGTAGTTCATCGACAATCCATCCTTCTGCGAATCCACGAAAAATGCGTCCACATCCAATGTCACGCGCTTGAGCGTCGACAGCCGGATCACCTTCACGGCCAACCGCAATTGAATCCATCCCAAACGGCACACCAACACATTCGTAAATCGCATCAACCATTGCCCCAACGTGTTTGCCGCCGGCAGCGTTCCTAAAAGAATTTTTATGCCCGCGTCCCCAGATAAATGTTTCACATCATCCAACGCTTCACCGCCGGCCTGGATCAACCCCATCAGCGTAAATCCTATTTCCGCCGGCTCGTATCCTCGATGGCGTTCCTTTAAAGAAAGTGTGTTTAGCTCCTTATCCAATCCCAAACTTCGTCCCATCTGCAACGGTAATACCAATCCCGCATAACTCGTCACCGCCTGCTTTGTCGTCGACACCTTGAACCGATCTAAATTCTTCAGTACCATTCATCCACCTCGCAATTCAGTTTAGAGCCTGCTTTGCGAGGTATTTTATTTTCTCGGACGCATCCCTGACTACTCCACATCATCGCCCGTGCGCTTTTTCTTCCATCCCTAAAATCGATCTCCTTTTTTCACCAATTCGGTGAAAAATAATACACCCCTATTTCTTCGCTCACACGCCCGCTTTCTTTTGCTTCACAGACCATGGATCCCCTGCTGACTACCCCAGCGCATGACGGACGGGGAGGCTTAACGGATTATTTGGGT
>JBBQYF010000004.1:0-35687 GCA_038208955.1 Elusimicrobiota bacterium | reverse complement strand
GTTGGCGATGGTCACGGTGACCATAGGACTTGTCGTCGAAGCCGTCAGTGTGGCCACGAAAGGGGCCGCGGTAGATAGCAGGGCGGCGTATCCATCCTGGGTATTATTGGCGGTTTGCAAAGTCGGCGGTCCCCAGTTCGCTGGGAGCATAATTTGCAATTGCGAACCCGCCGCCATTCCAATGCTTGACGCCGTATAGGTCATTGTCGTCGTCACGACGCTCGCCTCGGGAAGATTCGGCGGGTTGAAGGCCACTGATCCTTCACCTCCCCCGGCCTGGACGGCGAGTGGGGTAAAATAAACGAAGGAGCTCAGCAAAAGTGCCCAGATTGTCGACCGGGAATTAATACGCATAGGTAAATCCCATTAAATAGTCAGCGGTGTGATAGTGGTATTGGTAGACCACGTTGTCTTGATTGTTGGAATTGCTCCAGCCGTAGGTCGTCGTAACGTTGAGATGAAATCCCTTGGCGATGGGATAAGAAAATCCAAGTCCTACCGAAGCCGTATCGACGTGCGTGTGGTCGGCGCCGTAAGCGCCAGTCGTGTCTTGGATTAGTCGGTTGGCGTATTTCTGACGAGCGAGTGACCAATTCACATTGAGCGTCCAAGGTCGCTCACCCAAGAGAACCGTCCATTGATTTTGCAGCGTCTGCGTCAAGTTGGCGTAATAGTTCGGATTGAAAAAGGTTTGCCCGGCATCGTAATGGTTCTGGTTGGAGAGCAAATGATCCCAGGTATAGCCCAGCGAGCTAAACAGCCGCCAGCCCGGACGCATCGCGACAGGCCATGTTGCCTGAGCCGTCAAAAGGCTGTGGTCGTCATCGCGGAGGTCGGGAATGAGCTCGCCCGAAAGGTCGACCACGTGCTGCGAGCCAAAGAAGCTCCACGTGTAGCCCGCAGAAGCTTGAAGAAATCCGTTACCAGGAAGACCCATTTGGGTGCCGAGTGTGACCGCGTGATTATGCGTGTCGAGCACGTCCGGTGCGTTTAGCTCACGCCCCAATCCCAGCACCGTGCCTTGGGACTCGAGGCTCGTGTAGTTGGGAAACCGGATGGCATAGTAGTCGTAGGCTACTCGCGCGTAACGGTCCTTATCCCAAGACCACTCGGCTTCGGCACCGCCGGATGCCCGACGATTGTCGTAGAGACCGTTGCCCCAACTTTCATCGACCGTTTCACGCAAAAATTCGGCCCCGTAGGACCCAATGGCTTTCAGCTTCAAACCGTTATTAAAGGAACGAACGGCTTTTACCGAACCGATGTGGTCCTGGGAATCCTGAAACAATGTCCCACCCCCGACGAGATCCCGGACCTGTTGCGTGCCGTGATAATTTCCGCTGTAAAGCGGCACGAGGCTCCAGGCATCGTTGAATTGAATATAAGGCGAGGCGTTTAACGTCGCGATCGAATTAAGATTGTTTTCTGCACCGTTGTAATAATACTGTCCGCCCATGACGGTGGCGTCGATGACCGGACGGACTTCGGCAGCCGGCGATGGGATGGCGGCGAATGCCATGACGGTGGCGCCCAAGACCATTCCGACAATGGGTTTTGTTCTGGGATCGGCGGCCCGGATCATTGGATTAAGCCACTTTCGATAAAGATTTTGGGTTCGACGACGAGGTCGATCTTTCTGCCTTGGAATTCGCTGGCGGTTACTTGCTGCTCATAATTCCATCTCAAAAGCTCGTTGTTGTAGGTCGCTCCCGTTGCAACCCCGCTAAATGCCGACTGCGGAGCGATCTGGCCTTGATCGTTGATTAAAACCGTGCGATATTGCTCGGAGGTTTTGTCCCCGTAGTAATTAGTGATTGTCGAATCGATGTTGTTCGGATCGGTTTGAACAACTGTCGTGACGAATCCACCGGCATAGACATAGCCGGCATCGAGTGTCGTTGTGAGAATATTGGAGAGGCCGGATGTTTTGGCGTAAGTAATTTTGGCGATGTTATTGAGATCATGTTCATAGCTATTGAAGCGTGTTTCCCAAAGACTATCGCCCGGCGCCAAGTCGCGAAAACTGTCGTTCTCCGCGATGTAGACGCCGAAGTGATTGACGGCGCTGAGCGTTGCCGCTGAGACGACCGCGTAGGAGTCCGAAAGCGGGTTGTACACTTTATAGGTACCATCGCTTTGCAACTGGGCTCCCACAATCGTTCGGGTATTGGCGGGATCGCTGGGGTCGGTAAGGGTGTAATTGCCGGAGCCATCAATCGAAATTTTCACGGGATGGCCGCCGGAAGCCGAATCGTGCACGGAGTCTTGGGTATTCGACTGCCCCATTTCGTAGCTTTTTAAATAGTAGGCGGGCGCCCCCGCGGCGACAGTTCCCGACAGGTTCTTCAAAGCGACCGATAAATCCGTAGGAAGCGCTGTGTTAAACGTTCCGAGATAAAAGAAGTAATCCAGCTGCGAGGTTCCGCGTTCGTCCAGTACGACTAACTTAAACTGGTTGGGTTGTGGCCGGACGATATATTCTTCGAGACGCACCCGTTGTCCAGTAACGTCAACTAAATTTTTCCCTTCCTGATAATCGGACAGTCGTCGCTCCATGGCCGCGGCGGCAATCACCTGGTTGCGGGTCATATCCAACCCCACCTCATGCCGCGCCGCATGCGCGAGGCCCGATTCCGCCGCCGCGCGCGTGTCTCGCGGAATCGACCGGGGTGTTTCAATTCGGCCGTCGTGAACGCTTGTCATCTGACCAGCATGGACGGCAATTTCGTTGGCGAGGCCGGATGTTGTAACGCCGACAATTCCTTTATAAACCGCAATGAGCGTGCCATGCTCGCCCGCGGAGGTTTCAAATTCCGTTCCCCGAACGGCGCAGACGGCCGTGGGGGTCTGTAGGGCAAATCGTTCGCCCTCGCGCAAATGTTTAACTTGCGATAAGACGCGGCCTTTCTCTAGTTTTGTTTCCGTCGAATTGTCTTGCAGCTTGGTCAGGTCGAGCTCGCTGTCCGCATGCAGGTGAAAGTGGTGTCCGCGTGCCACGACAATATCGGCCTGCGCATGGTCGCCGGTCCGGATGCTCGCACCTTCCCTGAGCTTTTCGCCGCGCAGCACCGGTTCCCAGGCTAAATTGCCTGCCTGGCGTTCTTCGACGATTCCTTGAAGATGCTCGACGACGGCGGGGGCGCCCCAAACGCGAAGCGCGCCGAACGTCCAGCATCCGACCATCAAAAGACCAGCAGGCCACTTACCCATGTCTCGAGCTATTACATGGAGATCACCGCAATGTCAACCGACAATTCGGCTGGACAAGATAGACAAAACCCCTTCTTCGCTCAGCGAAGAAGGGGTTTTAGAAAGAAACGCTAATGGCGGTTAATGAAACTGAAAACGTAATCCTAGCGAACCGCCGTAATTTTCGGTGCCACCGTACTCTGCCCCAAGTCCTAGTTTTAAGAACGGCAGGAAGTTGAATTCGATGCCGGCTAATGCGCGCAAGTCCCATTTCCTGGGGTCTGCGCCCGCGACGCCGTTAGTGGCGAAGCTGGCCGCGGCTTGATTTGACGAATTGTTGGGATCGGTTAATGTTTCCGTGCCGGACGTCCCAAGCGAGGTGCTCACCGAACCAAAGTTTCGATTGGCGCTGGCGCCAACATAAGGCGTAATGAAGAATATTTGCTTATCCATAATGGCTTGCACGCCGAGACTGTTGGTATTCCATGTCGAGTGTCCCGTGCCCGTGGCCCCTAAGGCCGAGTGGTACGTCGTGCCGTTAACGGTAACGTCACTTTGCGAACTATACGGGGTGCTGCTGTCAATCGATCCCGTGGCATGAGTGTAATTGACGCCGAGGGTCACGCCAAAAGGGCGTGTCATGCCTTCATCGATCAATTTTTCGCGCAGGTCAATGCCGAAGATGTTGTTTTTTACTTTGACGGTCGTATTGCCGCTCGTGAAGCTTCTCGGGGGCAACCCTCCGATCCGAATCCCGGCATCCAGACCAAAGGGCAATCCAACTTTGGCATGTCCCAAAATATTGGGAAAAGGAAAACGGCTAAAAGAGCTGACCTGATTTGTGTCGATGACTTGCGTTCCTAAGTTATGCAGCGCGGGGGTATCGACTTTGGTCGAGCTGGCCATGCCTTCGACGCCGACTTCAAAGCCCAAGAGTTTGACTTGGGTCGGCACGACGTTGCCGGTGGTTGAATTGAAGGCTACGCTGTTCTTCAGCTGATTACTAAACCAGCCGCTCAACAAGACGGAATCCGACGTAATTTCGTTCAAGACGCTGGTAAGGTCGCCGGACGGGCTCGGCGCGGCGAAGCTTGTCGCGGAGATCATGGTGAGCGCGCAGGCAACAGCAATGAATGGACGTACGGTCATTTTATCCTCCTAGGCAATTTGTGATGTCGTTCCCAAATAATTCTCAGTCCATCGAGCGTCAACTCCGGGACGATGCGCGGCGCCGGCTTTAGACTGGGGCCGAGCAGCGCTGAAAGCCCCCCCGTCGCCACGACGAACGGCCGTCCTTGCATCTCGCGCGACAACCGCGCAAGCAAGCCTTCAACCAGACCAATATAGCCCCAGAAAAGGCCGCTTTGCAAACTTTCTCTCGTCGTTTTTCCCAAGACGCGGGAGGGGACCTCCGTGAGAGTGACGCGAGGGAGCTTCGCAGTTCGCGTCGCCAGCCATTCCCCCGCCAACTCAAACCCCGGGCAAATTACGCCGCCCAGATACTCGCCTCGCGCGCTCACGCAATCGAAGGTCGTGGCCGTTCCGAAATCGACGACGATCGCCGGTTTTTTCCAATAATGATGAACGGCCACGGCATTGATTAAGCGATCGGTTCCGACTTCGTCCGGATTTTCATAGCGATTGACGATTCCCAAGGACATGCCGTTGGTGATAACGAACGGCGTCAAGTGAAGATAGGAACGGCAGGCTTGGGTTAAAGGAAGGTCTAACGACGGCACTACGCTGGCGATAATAATTCCCGTCAGAGGACTGCGGCATCCCCGCCTCTCGCCGAGCGGCAGAGAAATCTTGGTCGGTTCACGGCCTGGCGTTCCTCTCTCCAGAGGGGAGCCGGTCGGCGCGGGGTGATCGCGTAGCAGTTGCGACAGCTTTAAACCCAGTTCATCGCTGGTCGCGTGACGATCGGTCTGAAGTCGCCAGGTGTGCTCAAGCTTAGCTCCGTCATAAAGCCCAAGCGTAATATGCGTGTTGCCGACATCGATCGCAAGAAGTGTCGTCACGTGATACCTCCGAACGCTAGCTAAACGCCTGTAATGCCTTGGAGCTCCCGCACGGCTTCTGCCGATTTATTCAAGGCGGTTTGCTCGACTTCCGTCAGCTTCAGCTTAATAATCTCTTCGAGTCCTTTAATTCCCAATTTGACCGGTACTCCGACAATGACATTACGAAGACCGTATTCGCCCTCCAGCCAGACGGCACAGGGTAAAATTTTCTTCCGGTCCAAGAGAATCGCTTCAGCCATATCGACAGCCGAAGCACTCGGGGCGTAAAAGGCACTTCCCGTCTTTAGTAAGGAGACGATTTCGGCGCCGCCGTTGGCCGTGCGACGGACGATCGCGTCGATTTTTTCAGGAGAGAGCAGTTCCGGCAAAGGAATTCCCGCGACGGTGCAGTATCGCGGCATGGGAACCATCGTATCGCCATGACCCCCGAGCACAAAGGCATGAACATTCTGCACGGATACTTTAAGTTCTTGGGCGATAAAGGTGCGCATGCGGGCCGAATCCAACACACCCGCCATGCCGATCACACGCTCCCTGGGAAAACCGGTGACCTGCTTCATCACATAACACATGGCGTCGAGCGGATTCGACACGACGATCACGATGGCATTGGGAGAGGTCTGCTTAATCTGTTCGCCGACCGTTTTGATGATGCCTGTATTGGTCTTGAGTAAATCGTCGCGGCTCATCCCGGGTTTTCGCGCGATACCGGCCGTCACGATAAAAATATCTGATCCTTGCGTGGGCGCATAGTCGTTCGAGCCGGTGAGCTGCGTGTCATAACCGCAGACGGGCCCGGACTGAGCCAAATCCAAGGCTTTGCCTTGCGGCATGCCTTCAACAACATCGACCAGTACGACGTCCCAAATGCCTTTCTCCGCCAGGCGTTGCGCGGTGCTGGCGCCGACATTTCCGGCACCAACGACTGTAATTTTTTTACGCATAAAAACTCCTCGCCCTAAAATGACCTTCATTGCGACGAGGAATTATACCAAAGCCGTAGAATCGGGGACGCCGTTCCGCTTAGTCGTTGGAGTGCACCTTAATGCTCAACCCTTTCGGGGGATATTTCATGATCGGCTCGAGTTGGCTCGCCTGGGTGTCATCGACGTCGAGCATCCAGACGGCTCCTGTCGTAGAATCCAGCACGGCCTTGACATGAATCGCGTAGAGGGCCGCATTGCGGGTCAGGACGTCGATCGAGTCCCCATTGTGGACGTCGACCCCTTTAGGGGGGCGGCGCCAGACCAACGACCGGGTCGCGCCGGATCCTTCATCGTACGTGGTCGACGGTTCCGCGGCCGGCCGCAACGGCACCCAGGCATCATGAACCAGCGGAGCCCGCCGGGCGGCATCAATAACTACGGGTAAGGCATCACGATCGCCCGTCTCGGGAGCATCGGCGTGGGGCGAGAGTAAATCGCTGATGTCCCATTCTAAAAAAGGAATCCGAATGTGATGCTTACCATGCGCGTTGCTGCTGACGCGGCCTTGTACTTCTCGGGCGGAATTGTGAATCAATAAGAGCGGCATCCCAATCACGAGGACACAGAATGAAAAAACCCAAAAGAGTAGCCAACGTGTCGTCAATTTGAGTTCCCCCAACAATCAATTTATTTACTGACAATTCGATGCGCCGACCGGAGTGACAGTAAGATTATGAAGCGCTAATTTTTGCCCAGTTTATATAAACCGGCATACCAGGTTCCTACCCAAACATTGCCTTGTTTGTCGACGGCTAGCGCGGCGGCGGCGGGCAGGGTCTCGTGCGGAGGGTTAAATACTTTGCTCGTTCGACCGTCAAAAAAACCTAATCCCCGATTGGCCGTCGCGCCGTCGGGAAGATACCATACTCCGCGCTTCGGATCGGGCTTGAGGGTTCCGATGGAATCGTATAGGAGGCAGGAGCGGCCCGCCGCCGTTACTGCTCGGTAGAACTCCCAGGTGGGGTGCTGGGATCCAAGGTAACGGGCGAGTCCCCGGTCTTTCAGTGCGACCCAGAGAGACCCTTGGGCGTCAAATGTCATGGCCGTGATGTTCGAGGTCCCGAGAACGTCCGCGCCGAAATGTTCTTGTTTATTCTCGTGCAACCGGTAGAGACCGTCGCTTTCCGTGCCCACCCAAATTTCTGCTTCCGGATTTTTTCCATGGTGGACTGGGAGAGCGCGCACCAAAAGCGCCGGAATCGGCATGCTCGCATTTCCCATGAGAAATATTTTGCTGCTGTCGGGGCCCACCACATCCCCGATGGACGTGGCCGTATACACTTCGCCGGGTCGGGGGCCGCAGGCCATGGCCGTCACCGCTCCTCGCGTGCCCGGAATTCGCATCGTTTGAAACAAAGGATTCGCGTCGGAACCTTCGACATATCCCAGCATCGGTTGCTCAAGATCCCGCGAGGAGACCACCGTAATCCCTGGGCAAATTGCGATCTGCGAAACATCATTATTGAAAAATCCCTGCGTAATATCGGTTGCTGAAAAATGGTCACCCTTTAAAAACATAATTCCGGACGACGTCGCCCACCAGAGTTTGGGTTGGCCGTGGTCCTCTTCGATGGCAAAAGCGGTCACTTGCGGAACATGGAATCGTTGCTGGAGAATATAATGCGTCCACGGATGCCCTTCGGCGTCCCTCTCGTTTTCTTGAAAAATTCCCCAATTGTGGGAAGGATCCTTGGATTGGGGGGGCTCGGTATTGAAGCGTTTGTAGCGGCGCAAAGTGATGCCGCTGCTGTCCTTCAGCGCCATTAGGTATTCGCTTCCGTTCATTTGGATCGCCGTAAAGGATTCCCCATTAGCCCGCGTAACGAGCGCCAGCGTGGGATGATGATCCTCGGGGCCCAGATGCGCGAACTGCACGCCTCGCGCGGGGTCGGAGGTCAAGAGCATGAGTCGCCTATCGTCCGCATTAAACAGTTGAGTATTTTGAGCCGCCGACGTGGGCAACGTCGTCTGACTCCACATCTTGTTCGACCAGGTCGCTCCGTTAATCGAATTCCAAATCTCGATCTTTCCGTCGGCATCAATCGCCGAAACGCAGTAAGCCTTCGTGCGGTCCTGTAGCAAGGAAAACCCCGATAATGGGCTCGGGACCGGACCGGCCGCCAGACTTTCCCAATGCTGGGCGTCGTGCGAACGGAGGACCAAGAGTTTATTTTCTCCCGGCGCATAAAAGACCAGCAACCATTGTCCGCTTCGGTCCTGGATTACGTCGTACTCGAGAAGATCTTTAACCGTCTCACTACGCGCCTCCATCCCCGTTTTAACAAAGATTTCCAATGGAATCCGCTCGGGGGGAGACCAGCTCTCGTGGTCTTGGCCACGGCCCGCAGAAACAGTCGCACGGATGCTCGTCCAAAGTTCCCAGCCTTTTCCCCTTCGGTCACTAATCCAAAAAAGCCGCCAGGTTCCGTCTGCGGCGCGTAATAATCGCGGGTTGTAATCTTGACTGAGTGAGTTTACCGGCAGAGGCGTCAACGCGGACCAATGCAATCCACCATCAAGGCTGCTCGCCAAAAATAGATCGGTCCCGTCACCGTCGAGTTCGCCCTGCGCGGTGACGAGATTGATTTCCCCCCCGGGACCGCGCGCCATCGACAAAGCCTTTTGGGGATCATTATGAGGCGTCGTCCATAGCCGGTGGCTGGCTTGACTCTTGTTCATCGGGAGCAGGAGGCGCGCCAGAGGCCGCCCTTCGTAAAAGGGACCGGAGCCAACTTGTTCCGACAATGGCGGGTTCGTAGACGCTGTGCCGATGGTCGATTCGACGGCGTTTCTAAGTTTGGCGCTCACGCTCCACCGCTCGACCTTGGCGCCATTTTCTCCCACGTAAAGCGTAAAGAGCCGCCGCTCTTGGCCATGGAAATCAATCGACTTATGCAAGGTCGTGGTGTGCGGGGTCTGACCGAATATGGCGCCAATCCATTCGCGTGAAAAATCGGACGGTGGCGGAAAGGACAAGATCTCCATCGCAAAGTCATGCTCAGGATTTACCTCCAAGAGTTGACCCGTCACCGACATTTCGACGCCGGTGGCCACGGTTCCCGACGGCGTCATGACCGCATAAATGCTTTCTGGTGGCGCCTCCGATGAAGTCCCAAGCATCAGTCCCGGGGTATCTCCCCATTTTTTATCGCCGAAGGATCCGGTTTTCGGATCGAGAATAATCAGGCCGCGCGGCTTCCGTAGCACTTTGCCGCTTAACCCGTCGCTTAGGGCGGGGTATAAAGTAATTTGATGCCTCAAGGCCGACGGATAAAGCTTAAGGATTTTTTCAAGAGTGAAGAAAGGAGAATAAGGCATGGGCGGCGGCCGATGGTGGGCCGCCAGAGCGTCGGCAAAATCGGTGATTCTTTGAAACTCCTGATAGGCCGACAGGGATTGGTTCTGGCGTTCTCGTAGCTCCCCCAGATCAAAGGATGCCTGCAGGGCTTCTACGCTGACCGGAGCCGAAGCGATCAATAGCGTATAGAAACGCGCCGCCTTGTCCGGATTTTTGAAATTGTTCTCGAGAAGACGCGCCGCGAAATACAATGCGTCCCATCCCTCGTCCTGACCGGGATATTGGTTAAAGAGTTGCCGATACCCGGACGCCGCCTGCTCGTTTTTCCCTAGAGCCTCGAGCATTCGGTTTACCCAAAGCTGCGCCTCGGCGTCATGTCCATCCCCCCGCAGGACTACCGAGAACTCGTCCAGAGCGGCGGCGGGTTTTCGCCGATCATAAAAATCGACCCCTCGGTAAAAATGCTCTGTGGCGGCGATCGACCGATTCAATGAATTTGGTAGACGTCGCTCCCTCGCTTCGTTAAGCGGAATGCCATGATGTTTTAGAAATTGAATGCAGAGCGTCCCCACAAGCTCGCGCAGTTTGGCTCGGGGACCCGTTAGCGTTTCTTTTTGGATCAATGTCTGCCGGTTCATGTCGAATACGAATAGCCCGAGAACGATACGGTCGCCCAGGAACGCATAATGGCCGTAAAGAACCAACCGTGCGTGGGCTACGCGCCCCATGGCTTGAGCCTGTGACGCGCTCGAAGCAGAGGAGGAGGAAATTCCAATTTCGTCGACCAAGGCCTGCGTTCGCTCCCGATCCACGACCGCGAGCGAAGCCACTTCCGACAAGTCGCGAATCATGAAGTCGGCGATCGCCTTCGAAAGCCAAGCTGCCGGTTCACCCTGGCTCGCAATGAATGGCATAACCGCGAGAGGGATGGGCGCGACGGCATGGGCGAGGCACGGCCGAAATTGGCTAGCCCCTAAGATCAGAACGAAACGGATGACGCGCGGCGCCGGCAATGCCATAAAACTTCCTTTCGCGAGGCGATGACTGACGGGGGTAATCCCCGTGCAGAAAACTATACTTGTTTTGCGGCTTCTTGGATGAGGACGTCGCGGTAGGTTTCGGCCACCTGGGGATGGAATTTTTTCCCGGCTTCTTGCTGCAGGGCGGCGAGAACTTGTTCTTCGGAGTACCCGTTCATTCGCATCTCTTCGCAATTCTCAATGACCGAAAGGATGTGTCCGCCCAGCGGCACAGCGTCGCCCTTGAGACCGCGCGGGAAACCGGATCCGTCGAAGTTTTCATGGTGAAATGGGATCAGGGCGGCGGCGCCTTTGAGAATGTCGATCCCGCGAATCATCTCCGCTCCTATCAGGGGGTGCGTCTGTTCCATGTGGGGGGATTCCATAATCAACACCCGGGCCATGTTCCAGCCGCCGGCTACCTTTAAAAAGCCAATGTCGTGCAGCAGGGCGGAATAGTAGAGATCCTTGAGTCCCAAACCGTCGAGCCCCATGCGTCGACCGACGGAGCTGGCCCGTTGGGCCACTCGCCAGCAATGGCCCGCCATGCGCAAGTCGCGCGTTTCGATCGCACTGATCAAAATTTCGATTGCGTTCGAATAGAAGTTACGAAAGCCGCCGACGACGCGCGCGTTAGCGATCGCGAGAGCCGCCAAACCGGCCAAGCTTTCGAGCAGGCCCTTATCGGAATCGGAAAAGCCCGTCTCCGAACGTTTGTTTAAGACCTCGAGGACCCCAATGAGTTCTCCGCCCACGAGCATTGGCACGCAAAGCGCCGATTTGGTCTTAAAACCGGACGCTTGATCCACCTGCGCCGTGAAGCGCGCGTCGGCCGAGACATCATTGATCAGCAAGGATTCCCTTTTTTCGGCGACCCATCCAGCGATTCCCTGACCGACTTTCACTTTAAACCGCGAGACGACACCGCCTTTTTCACCCGTGGCGACTTTAAAATAAAGATGTCCTTTGTCATCGTCGAGCAGCATCAACGCGGAGGCGTCGCAGAGAAACATTTGCTCGGCCGATTGCCCGATGCGCTTGAGCAGGGCGTCGACGTCGAGCGTCGATGAAAGCCCGCGCGCCAGGTTTAGGAGCCCCTGCATAAAATTGTTCGAACCATTGTCAGCGGCCCAATTGGCGCCATGCGAAGGCGCCCCGCATTGATGGCAAAACCGGGCGTCGGCCATCATCGGGGTCTTGCAATGCGAACACGTGATCGTGATGTTATTAACCATAGACGTTAATCCACCGATTGCGCGGCGGACAGAACCTCCTCGACCGTCGTTAGACCTTGCGCCACTTTAATGAGTCCGTCTTGAAACAAACCGCGCATCCCTGCCTTAATCGCGAGTTCCCGGATCGGACTGGCGGCCACTTCCGTGACGACCAGCGTGCGAATTTCTTGATTCATCACCAAAAGTTCATGAATGCCCACGCGGCCCTTGTAGCCTGTCAAGTTACACGTTGCGCAGCCTCTTCCTTTGTGAAAGGTGGCCTTTGAAATATCGATTCTGTTTTCTTCGAACAGTCGGAGCATTTCGGGCGTCGGTTTAATCGGCTCTCGGCAATCCTTGCAAACGCGCCGCACGAGCCGCTGGGCCAAGACCGCTTCAATCGTCGATGAAACGAGAAAATTCGGCACGCCCATTTCATGGAGCCGCGAAACGGCGCTGGGAGCATCGTTCGTGTGAATGGTCGAAAATACGAGATGCCCGGTCATCGCGGCTTCCATCGCAATTTGCGCGGTTTCTTTATCGCGAATTTCCCCGACCATTATGATGTCAGGATCCTGACGCAAGAAAGAGCGCAAGCAGGCGGCAAAATCAAATCCGATTTCCTGATTGACGTTGACCTGAACGATGCCTGGCAAATTGTATTCCACAGGGTTTTCCGCGGTAACAATTTTAACGTCCGGATGGTTGATCGAATTAAGCGCCGCATACAGCGTTGTGGATTTTCCCGATCCCGTCGGCCCGCAGACGAGAATCAGCCCATAGGGGCGCTGGAGGATATGTTTGAAGGTTTCCAACGTGTCGGGAAGAAAGCCCATTTTGCCCATGTCCACCTGGATGGACGCCCGGTCGAGAACGCGCATCACGCAAGATTCGCCGAATACCGTGGGAACAACGTTGACGCGAAATTCGATTGGGTTTCCCTTGGCGGTCACTTGGATGCGGCCGTCCTGCGGCTTGCGTCGCTCGGTGATATCCATTTGGTTCGTCATGATTTTAATTTTGGCAATCAATGCATTGCGATAGTTGTAGGGCAGGGGAAAAGCCGCCTCGCGCAAACTCCCGTCGATACGGTAACGCAGCAACAATTTTTTCTCAAACGGTTCAATATGAATGTCCGACGCTTTTTGCTGCAGGGCTCCCAGGATGATGGCGTTCACCAATTTTTCGACTTCGGGAGCGTCGGCCGAAACGTCAGCGACATCGGAAATTTCTTCGCCATGCCCCACTTGCAGTTCTTGCTCGTCTTTACCGCCCGAGGCCGCCACCCCGCGGATAATATCTTCGACGCTGACGTCGGACGCCACGCTGCTGCTTCCGTACGCTTTGTCCAGGAGCCCGGCAATGTCCGCCGGCAGAGCCAGATAGGGCTGCACTTCAAATCCGGTCCGCAGCTGAATATCTTCGACGGCGAAAAAGTCTCGGGGGTCGACCATTGAAACAAAGAGAACATTCTCTTCTTTGGCGAAAGGCACCGCTTTGTGGCGGCGTGCCGTGGCTTCTGGAATAACTTTGACCACGTCTAAATCGACTTCCATGTCCATTAAATTAACGGCCTTGATCCGCCATTCCTCGGACAGGGCCTTCAGAACGACCGTTTTCTCCAGCAATTTTTTGTCGACGATAACCTGCTGAACCGCTTTTTCGCTTTTGCGGGCCTCTTCAATAATCGGTTGCAGCTGGCTTTCGGTCAGCAACTTCCGGAAAAGAAATATTTCGACGACGCTCTTGGTGGTCGACGTATTTTTGGAAGGCATGCCCATTAGGTCGGCTCCAGCGTCAACCGGTCGCCGACCTGCGTGGATGTTCGCGCCGCCGACCCGGCCGGCAACTCCAGCGCTCCCGAGGCTTTCCAGACGGTCGCCGACATCCGCCATGGCGGCACGGTCGACAGGGACAGCACCGTTAAATCCTCCGCCAAGAAAAGCACGTCGATCGGGTACCGCATGAAAAATGTGTGAATCGAGCGGCAGGGTTTAATCCACAACCCGCCCCCCGGCGGCAGCGCCGGCGTCAGCAAGAGGCCGATCAGGCGATCGCGAAACGAGGTTGCGGTCTGAACCTGTGAAGCCAGGTCGGTTCCGCGCGTAAGGTTACGGATTGTTAACACTTCAGGAAGTATATCCCTGGATATAACAGATGCAATGATTTTTACGGGGAGTTTACGTCATTGTTACAAGGCTTTTCGGTTAGCGAAGAACGGATGACGGATGTTTACTGGGCATGCTCGCTGACTTGCACGTCCTTACGCAGCGGCAATCGCAGGCTCGCCGCTTCAAGGAATCCCGAGATGAGCGCGCCCACGTAATAAATCCACCACTGATTATCGGAATGCCAGAAAAGGACGAGGATTCCGGTCAGCAGCATTGACAGGGGAAACGCAAATACCGCCGCGGAAAGAAAATAGAGTTTTTTCGGCATGTTGTCATAAACCGCCCGGCGCTCCGCGGGGTAATGGCGGGCGGCGCGGAATACGATAATCCCCGCCAGCATCAGTAGCAGGATGGGATCCATAAGCCGCAAGACAAAAAGAATAGCCATCAGAGACTGCGCGCGCGGATCGGCGTTCTTGAACCAGAGACCGTCATACGCCGGGTAATTCCCGAGCATAAAAATAATTTCCGTCCCCCCGATGGCATGGGCGTTTAAGACGACAAACGTCAGCGCCAGGAGCATACCCAGAGCAAATATTCCGCCGACGAGTTTGCGCGGAATCCGGTCGCTTCCAAAGCAAAGGCTCATCATGGCGACGAACACCGCGGGCCCAAAGAGCGCCATCATGCAAAACTCCCGCACCTCGCTGATGACGAGCGGTATCGGATAAGGCCCCAGCAGGATTTGCAGCGGCCGAGTTGCCAGGTAGACGCCGAAAAACGCAAAACCCCACGCCGCACCTTTGTAGGTGGTTTCGCCCGTTACGAGCGTGCGCATCGGGGCAATATGATTGACGTAACGAGCGAGCGCAAAAAACGTAAATCCCGCGCAAAGCGGTAGGGCGATGTTGGCCAAGATGAGCCAGAGGTCCTTCATGGCGTTACCGGGTTCGGCGGAGGTCGCCGGGAGGTCGAAGCGACAGGCTATGCATTTTGCAACTTAGAAAAATCAGCGATCTGGGAAAAAACTTGGACTAAGCGACGCAAGAGCGCCAACCGGTTGGTTCGAACGGCCGGATCTTCCGCCATAACCATGACGCCGGTGAAAAAAGCATCCAGCGGTTCGCGCAGCGGTGCCATTGAAGTTAGTGCAAGACCATACCCTTTGGCGGCGGTGTGACGAACGACCTGTTCATGAACTTTTTCCACCGCTTCATGCAACGCCTTCTCGGCCGGTTCGTGAAGCAGCTCCGGACGGACCGGCCCCGCGCCGTCCCCGTCGCTGTTTTTCGCCGCTTGACGGACGATATTCATGCTCCGCTTAAAAGCCGCCGCGAGCGATTCAAATTCGCTCTTCGCACGGAGCTCATGAAGCGCCTGCAAACGGGCCAGCGTTTCCGGAACAACGCTGGCATCAACGGATAAGACGGCATCAATTTCGTCCGCTTTAAATCCCTGCTCGATGAGGACCGCCGTCCACCGCTGCTTCATGAATTGCATCAATTTGTTTTGGGCTTCCGATGCCGCCCCGACCAATTTACCGGGAAGTTCGGCGACCGCTTGGCGGATTAAATTCTCGAGTGAAACCGGCCATTGGCGATCTTCCAGAATGCGTAGTACCCCGACGGCCGCGCGCCGGAGTCCATAAGGATCGGCCGAACCCGTTGGAATCAGGCCAATGGCGAAATCGCCGGCCAGCGTATCGAGTTTGTCGGCTAGGGACAAGGCGGCGGCGGCGTCGCTCTCCGGTAAGGGGCTAGTCATCGTGATCGGCCAGTAATGCTGTTCGACGGCCGTTGCCACGACGGAATCTTCTTGATCCGCTTCGGCATACAAGCGGGCGACGATACCCTGAAGTTCTGGGAACTCACGCACCATGTCGGTAACGAGATCGGCTTTGCATAGCTCGGCCGCGCGCAATGCCTGCGCTCGCCAGGTGGGAGCCGTGGGCAGATGATCGCCTAGAAAATTGATCAATGTTTTGACTCGCTCCTTTTTATCGAAAAGATTTCCCAGCTTTTCCTGGAACATCACCCCTTTAAGCGCTTCGACTTTACTGGCGAGCGGCATCTTTCGATCCTGCTGAAAAAAGAAACGGGCGTCGGCCAGGCGGGCGGCTAGGACGCGTTCATAGCCTTCTTTGACGATGTCCTGATGGACGGACATTCCGTTGCGAATACCGATGAAGTGCGGCAAAAGTTTCCCGGCTGCTCCCGCGTCCGACGTGACAGGGAAAAATTTTTGGTGATGCTCGAGGCATGTGATTAACACTTCCGACGGTAACGCCAGGTACGACGGATCAAAATTACCCAGAATCGCGACGGGATGTTCGACGAGGTTGGCCACTTGCTCGAGGAGCGCGCGATGCATCAGCACGTGCCCATGAATCCGGCGAACGGCTTGTTCAGCCAGCTTGCGAATGGCTTCTTGGCGCGCGCCCGGTTCGACGAGCACGCATTGGTTCTTCAGCAGTCCCACATATTTGCTGACGGGGGCGAGCGCTACTTTCTTGCTCGCCTCAAGACCCAAACCGTAGGTCCAGCGCCCTGACCGCACACCGGCGACGGTAAACGACACAAGATCGGTTCCGTACAACGCGGCAAGCCAACGGATCGGCCGGGGAAATTTGAAATGAGTCGGTTCCCAGGTCATCGACTTTGGAAAGTCCAGATCGCGAATCCAAGTGGAAAAGAGATTGGCCAGAAGCGTCCGGGTGGCCGTTCCTTTAATGTGCAGGACGGCGCATAAACGCTCGTTTTCAATCGTCAAATCAGAGACGTCGATCCCCTGCTTGCGCGCAAAACCCAAAGCCGCGGGGGTCCATTGCCCTTGAGCATCTTTAGCCAGCGTCGCGGGCGGACCGACTAGACTCCGACTCTCATCCTCGGAGCGATCCGCCAGGCCATGGATGTAAACGGCCAAACGCCGGGGAGTGCCATAGGAGGCGACGGAACCAAAGGATAGTCGGTGCTCAGTCAACGACTTTTCGGCCAACTTTTTAAGCTGTTCAATTCCCATCGTCACAAAGGAGGCCGGTAATTCTTCGGTGCCAATTTCCAAAAGTGCGTCTTTAAGCGTCATCGCCGCGCCTTGGCTTCGCTATCGCCCATGCGCTCGGCGCCTTCAGACGAACGTCGGACATAATCTTGCGCCACGCGGCAGGCCAGTGCGCGAACGCGCGCAATGTAGGTCACCCGCTCGGAAACAGAGATCGCGCCGCGCGCGTCGAGAAGGTTAAAGGTGTGGGAGCATTTCATGACCTGTTCATAGGCCGGCTTGATAGCAGCCGCTTCCAATAGTCGGCGAGCTTCAGCCTCATGACTCGTGAAGGCTTGGCGCAGAAGCGTGACGTCGGCCAATTCGAAGTTATATCGGGAAAACTGCTTCTCGTCTTCCAGGTGCATTTGTCCGTAGGTGGTTCTCGCGTTCCAGAGAATATCGAAGACGTTATTTTTTTTCTGCGAATACATGGCCAGGCGCTCAAGCCCATAGGTAATTTCAACCGAAATAGGGTCAAGTTTGACGCCGCCGATTTCTTGGAAATAGGTGAACTGGGTGATTTCCATGCCGTCGAGCCACACTTCCCAACCGAGCCCCCAGGCGCCTAGCGTCGGCGATTCCCAATCGTCCTCGACAAACCGGATATCGTGCTGCTTCGGATCAATCCCGATGGCTCGTAAGGAAGACAAGTACATTGCTTGAATCGTCGCCGGCGCCGGTTTTAAGACGACTTGATATTGGTAGTAATGCTGAAGACGGTTGGGGTTCTGACCGTAGCGGCCGTCAGCGGGGCGGCGGCTGGGCTCGACGTAAGCTACTTTCCAAGGGTGGGGCGTAAGACATTCGAGGAATGTCGCAGGATTAAATGTTCCGGCGCCTTTTTCGATATCGTAGGGTTGCCATAAAAGGCATCCCTGTTTAGCCCAGTAGCGGTGTAAGGTGAGAATGATATCTTGAAAAGTCATGCGGGTTAAATCTCGATGCCGGTCATTTGCCGGAAGCGGTTGACATGCAGCGGACGGTTGAGATGGTCGGACACAATGGTCCCCGCTAACTGCTCGAGCGCTTTGATCGTCGGCTCGGGCCAGCGGCTTTCGCAAAAACTTTCAAGTGGCGCGTCCACGAGTCCGAGGGCCCGTTCCGGAAAGCGCTCTTGGAGATCAATCCAAGGTTGCCGGTTCTCCACACCAAAACCGGCCAGCGCCAAGAAGCGGATCGCAAAAGCCAGGCGCAGCACGCCGAATTGCGCCGCCGTTTCCATCGCTTCCAGCGTTTCGCTTAAAAGATCGTATTTTTCCGGGCTGGCCTGTTCTTCGGGAGTGAGTCGGTGCATAATTTCACAGACCCAGGAAGCGGCGATGCTTCGGTCCATCTGCGTGCGCAACTGCGGAAAGCTGCGAATCATTTGGCCCCCGACGAGCTTGCCCCAGACCTGTCCCGGACGCAAATGCACTGCCACATCGCTTTCCACAAAGGGCTCTGTGAGGGCCGCAAACTTGGCCGTCGCTCGCGCGGCGCTCGTGGCACGGACCGTCAGCCGCCCCATTTGGCGCGAAAAAAGGCCGACAATTTTGTCCGCGTCGCGGCTGCGGCGCGTCCAGAGAACGATGGCACGGAGGTTGTGGGTCATGGCGCGACCCGCGAGAGGTAACGGGGTCGACCCTGCTGTCGTCGGTTACGTCGGCTGGTCAAATTCATCGGCGATTTCCCCCACAATCGCTTCGACCGCATCTTCGATCGTTACGAGCCCCTGCGTTCGCCCTTGGGCGTCGGCTACGACGGCCAGATGATGCCCCTGGCGAAACGCCTGCAATAAGACCGGTAAAGGAGCATCGGGAGCGATCCGGAAGGGCGGCCGGAGCAGATCTTCGAGCACGAGTAGCCCCGAACTTCTCCATTCGGCCAAGAGGTCTTTAGCATAAACGATTCCTAAAATGTTGTCAATGTTGCCAAAATAAACCGGCAAACGCGAAAATCCGGACCGTACAATGGCCGTAAACATGCGTTCGGTATTCTGCTCAAGAGCGATCGCGATGATGTGCGCCCGGGGGATCATTACCTCTTCTACTTTAACCTGATCGAAGGCCATTAAGTTGGAAAGCATGCGACGGGCGGTCGGAGCAAGGCCTTCGCCGTGAGTATCGGCCAGCACCTGGCGCAGCTCCTCGGGAGTAATCAACGGTTCGGGAGCGCGGCTCGAAATCATTTTCTTGAGCACGTCCGTCAAAGCCGTTAAGCTCACGATGACGGGTTCGAGAAATCGGGTTAAGGCCATAATCGGAAGCGCCGTGTGGCGCAAAACCCGGTCCTGATAGCGGCGCGCATATAACTTGGGGAAAATTTCTCCCCCGATGAGTACGACGCCGCCCACCGCAAGTGCGGATAACCAAAAAAATACGCCCGGCGAGCCGGGCCAATAGACGGCTAAAAATTCAAGGCTCGCGGCACCGATAATACTGGCCCCTAGGCTCATCAAGGTGTTTCCGAACAGCAACGCGCCCAACACGAGGCTAGGATCTCTCGACCACAGCGTATAGGCCGACGACAACGCGAGGTGGTCGCGCCGGAGCCGGTCCCAATTTGAATGCGATACACTGGTCAAAGCCGTTTCGGCGGCCGAAAAAAAGGCCGTGCCGACCATGCAGATCGCAAAAAGTACGGCATGCCAGAGATAAGTCAATGGACGCCCCGGGGATTTTCGAGATCGTATTCGTCCAAGATCTCGCCGATAATTTCTTCGAGAACATCTTCGAGTGTCACGAGACCCAGGCTTTCGCCCTCGGCATCGTTGACAATCGCCAAGTGCGAGGTGCCGCGACGGAACTCTTCCAGCAGCTCATTGGCTGTACGCTGAGGCGGAACAAAGAGTGGCTGGCGAACCAAGCGGTCGAGCTTGAGCGGAAGCATTCCCTGCCAGGCCAAAAGCAAGTCTTTGACATGCAGATACCCACCGATTCGCCGTGGATGAACGCGGTAGACGGGCACGCGTGTGCGACCGGCTTCGGCAACGTGATCCAAAATTTTATCCGGATCAAGGCCTAAATTGACCGATTCAATTTTATGGACGGGGGTCATAATTTGAGAAACGGAGACGCGCACCAACGCCATGGCGCGTTCCATCATTAACATCGAGCGATGAGGCAGGCTTCCTTGAAAAGCTTGTGCGCGGATCATCTCGCGCAATTCCTCGACGCTATAGATGGTCAATCGCCCGACGGGAACGCCTTCGAGCGAGGGGACAATGCGTTCAAAAAAGCCAAGGCTAATGCGCAAAGCGGGCGTCAAGACTTTTGTCAACGCACTGATCCAGCGCAGGGTCAGCAGTGCCACGCGCTGCGGATAATGCCGCGCCAAACTTTTGGGCACGAAATCGGCGAAAATAAAGAGTATCGCCGTCATCGTCAGCCAAACGCCGGTCTCGACGCCCGCATGCCGCCAATGCGGAAAGGATTGCAAGGCCAACCGCGTAACGAGCAGAGTCGCGAAAACACCCGACAGCGTATTGCCGACGAGGATCGTCGTCAACAAATATTGTGGCGAGGACAGCCATTCCGTGAAAGCCGGCGCCAGCGCCGGGCGCTGGGAAATTAATTTTTTAAGACGCGGACGCGACAACGAAAGCAGGGCTGTTTCGGACGCTGAAAAAATCATCGCCAAGATAATAAAGAGGCTGGCGAGCGAGACTTGCCAGAGAACGTTCGTCACGCGCGAAACCTCGTTGGATCGGTCATTGATCTCTTTTTTCCCACTGCCGGAGCAATTCGTTTTGGCGTTTAAACATTCGTCGTCGCGGACGCGGTTCATAGTCGGTGTAATCCAGCAGGTGAAGCGTCCCGTGAATCAGCAGCAGCCGGATTTCCCTAGCCCAGGAATGACCGACTTTCTCCGCCTGTAGAGCGGCTTGGGTGATGTTGATCGCGATATCGCCCTGAAGCCGCGGTCGCTTCTCGTAACGAAAAGCGATGACATCCGTGGTGCGGTCAACACCGCGAAATCGCCGGTTAAGCACTTGAATACGCGCATGCGTGGTCAGGTCCAGCGTTAATTCGGACGGACCGGCCACCGCTTCGCGGCGCAAGACAAAGGCCGCCAGCGCTTCGAGATCCCGCGCTTGATAGGCAGAGGCCGGAGCGCGCGTCGAGCGGAGCAACGTAAACGATAAGAAAGGAGCGGACGCCGACGTCATTCCGAAGACGGGCGCGGATCGGCATGGAGGACTGAGGACTCGGGTTCGGGGAAGTCGGGGTATTCGATTCGAACGTGATAGATCGCACTGAGCGAATTGGTAAAACTGACGATTATTTTGCGCAAGTCTTCTAGGGTTACCGGCGCGTTGTCGAACTGGCCATCCGTAAATTTGCTGTTGACGATTTTTTCGACCAGATCATGCAAGCGGTCGTACGTCGGTTCTTCTATCGCGCGGCTGGCGGCCTCGACCGAATCCGCGAGCATACCGATCACCGTTTCCTTGGAGTGCGGTTTGGGACCGGGGTAGCGAAAGGTTTCCGGAGGAGGTGTTTGATCATCATCCTGTTCTAGCGCGCGCATGTAGAAATATTTGATCAAGCTTGTGCCATGATGCTCGGGGATAAAGCGGGTGACTTCCTCCGGGACTTTGTTCGCACGCGCTAGGGCCAAACCGTCTTTGACATGCGACATAATCACGAGACTCGAAATCGACGGGTTAATTTTGTCATGGTGTTCCGCCTTGTCTTTCGCGCTGCGCCGCATCGTTTGATTTTCGATGAAATACTCCGGGTGTTCGAGCTTCCCGATATCGTGGTAATACATTCCCACCCGGCAAAGGAGCGAATTGGCTCCGATGGCCTCGGCCGCTTGTTCCGCCAACGCCGAAACGAGCAGTGTGTGGTGATAGGTCCCGGGCGCTTCAATCATCAGGCGACGCAATAGCGGACGGTTGAAATCGCCCACTTCCAGGAGCGTGATCGCCGTGACGCGGGAGAAAAATGATTCCAAAACGGGTAGCAATGCCAGCGGAATGGCGGCGCACAAAGCGCCATTCGCCACGGCCCAAGCCGCATCCATGACGCGGAACCGAAAAGGACCCGCCTCTAAAATATGCAGACCCTCCAGCGTTAAAAGCGTGACCCAGGCCACGTGAAAACCGACACGCAAAATATTGCCCCGGGTGCGAATCCGCTGACTGGCCAGCATCGCCGCCGAACAGGAGAAAAACGCCGTGACCATGACGTCGAAGGAAAATTTGTTGAGAATACCGGCGACAATCGCGAGCACGATGCTGATTAAAAGCGCGAGGCGAATGTGCAGAAGCAACGAGACAATAATCGCCACCGCACCGATGGGAACGGCGTAAGGTGAAAAGGTCGCAATGGCATGACCCATTTCAATGAGCAGCACGCCCAGCACAATGCAGAGTCCGGTGAGAAAGACAGCTTCGTCATCATTTACAAATTGCGGCAGGTCATAGCGAATATAGACGACAAAAAAGACAAGCAAAAGCCCAAGCAGTCCCGCCAAGCAGACCACGCGCTGCGGACTGAGTCCAATTTCAGGAAGCAGAATGATAAAGAGGACCCCAACGGCAGCGGCCGTCACTAGCGGCGTCGGTACGTGTATTTCGCGAGATAAAAACGAGGCCCGGTCCTGGCGGGCGCTGCGGTCCTGGAGCGAGTCAATCCACGTGAGCATGGATTGCAGAAAACGTCGCAGGCCGCTGAAACGACTGCGTTTCACGACCGCGGCTCCTCGCGTTTTTCCCAGTCCTGGTAGGCGCGCACGATTTCTCTAACGATCGGATGCCGAACGACATCGACCTCGGTTAAGTAAACGAATTGAATACCCGGAATTCCTTTAAGGATAAACGGCAAATTAAACAGGCCCGATTGACGCCGGTTGGGCAGGTCGACTTGGGTGACATCGCCATTCACGATCACCTTGGATCCCATACCCGTGCGCGTTAAAAACATTTTCATTTGTTCCGTCGTGGCGTTCTGCGCTTCGTCGAGGATGATGAAGGCGTTTTCTAGCGTGCGTCCGCGCATGTACGCGAGTGGCACGATTTCGATCGTTTCTTCGTCTCGGTACAATCGGAACCGGTCCGGCCCGAGCATCGCGTAGAAAGCATCGTAAAGCGGACGCAAATAAGGATCCACTTTGTCGTAAAAATCGCCCGGTAGAAACCCTAACTTTTCCCCGGCTTCGACGACAGGCCGCGTCAGAACAATTTTAGCAACGTGTCCCTCTTTGAGCGCCGCGAGAGCGCAAGCAACCGAGAGATAGCTTTTTCCCGTCCCCGCCGGCCCGATGGCAACAACCATCTCACTCGTGGCCACGGCGTCAATGTAGGATTTCTGGTTCGCCGTTTTGGGGCGCACGGCCTTTCCTAATGCCGTTACATAGGCCGCGTGAGAAGCCGGCAACTCCGGAACGTAAGACACCGGAGCCATCCCCGGACGCTTTTCTTGCCCGAGATTGGCGCGCATTTCCTCGATCGCTAGCAGCGCTTTCTCAACTTTCCCCGGCGCCCCGCGAATCGACAGAATATGCCCGCGTCCGAATACTTGCACGCCATAGTTGCTTTCCAGCGCGCGCAAATTTCGGTCGTGTTGACCGAAAAGCAGCAAGGCTTCGTTTGAATCGGCTAAATGCACTTTTTTTGTAACCATTTAATTTGAATCCAGCGCCGGAATCTTCAGCCGCTGCCCAGGGTAAATATGATTGGGATCCTTTAGAATGTCTTTATTGGCCCTATAAATCAGCCGCCACTTCGAGCGGTCTCCGTAAACCTTTTCGGCGATGCGCCAGAGACAATCGCCGTTCTCCTGCCAGATCCACACCGAATAAGATTTTTGATGGCCTGCCTTATGAGGCGGCGCCCTACGGGGCGACGTGGCGACGGCAGGTTTCGGAGTGGCGTCATTGTCGGCAGACGATGTGGGGGCAGGAGCCGGGGCGGGCGATATGGGCTCGTTCAAGAGCGGCGCATCATAAGCGGGATATTCCACGTTCCGGTTGCTGGCATGCGCAGGACACCTTGCCGCCATCAGGAGACACATGCCGAGAATGCCCCTACACAACATATCTCTCACGAAATTACCATTTCTCCACGGGCTGAGCAATTGTCGGTCTATTTTGATGACCGGATTCCTAGATCGCGCAGCTGCAGGTCGGACACCGGCGACGGCGCGCTAGACATTAAATCTTGGCCTTTCTGGTTCTTAGGAAACGCGATCACATCGCGAATCGACGATTCGCCGGACAAAAGGGCGACGAACCGGTCAAGCCCGAGGGCGAATCCTCCGTGCGGGGGTGCGCCATAAGCCAGCGCTTCCAGCAAAAATCCGAATTGAAGCTGGGCGACGTCCGGGGGGATCTGCAACAGCTTGAAAATCATCTCCTGATAATCCGTGCGGTGAATCCGGATGCTCCCCCCGCCGATTTCCACGCCGTTGAGCACGAGATCATAAGCGCGGGCACGCGCCTGGTGCAGCGGTGTCACCGAGGGGTCTCCGATCCCTTTGTCTAAAGAGGCTTTTAACAGCTCCCAATCTTCCGAACGCGGTGATGTGAACGGATGGTGCACAGCATTCCAGCGCTTGCCTTCGCCATCCCATTCGAAGGCGGGAAATTTTTCGATCCACAAGAAGTTCCATTGACCTTGGGGAATCAATTTTTGGCTTTCCGCCATTCGACGACGCAGCAGACCGAGCACTTTGTAAGCCAAGGCGGGAGCGTCGGCCACAAAAAAGGAAATATCGCCCTCTTGCGCTGTCGCTTTCTCACGGATGGCGGCGAGTTCCTCGGGGTTAAAAAATTTGGCAATCGGCGACTCGGCGCCGGTGGCCGTCCATTTGATCCAAGCCAAACCTTTGGCGCCCAACATATTGGCCCATTGCGTCAGATCATCAATGTCCTTGCGGGAGAAAGCCGCGCCCCGGGGCACGGTGATGCCACGTACCGTGCCGCCCGCCGCAACCGTCTTGGCAAAAACCTGAAAACCGGTTGCTTTAACGAGTTCGGAAAAATCGCTTAGTTCCAGGCCGTAGCGGGTATCGGGCGCGTCCGTGCCAAACCGGTTCATTGCTTCGTCATAGGTCATGTGGGGGACCGGGCCGGGGAACGCGGTGCCCATCGCCGCTTGAAACGCGTCACCGACAAATCGCTCGATCACGCGCTCGACATCTTCCTCATCGACGAAGGACATTTCCAAGTCGACCTGAGTAAACTCGGGCTGGCGGTCGGCGCGCAGATCTTCATCACGGAAACAGCGGACGATCTGGAAATATTTGTCGTAACCCGAGACCATTAAAAGCTGCTTAAACAATTGAGGGCTTTGTGGCAGGGCGTAAAAGGACCCTTGGGTCATCCGGGAAGGAACCAGGAAATCTCGGGCACCTTCCGGCGTGGACTTGGTTAAAAAAGGTGTCTCGATTTCGATAAAGCCTTCGCGGGTCAAAAATTGGCGGATCGATTGCGCCACCTGGTGACGGCGAATGATGTTTTTTTGGATCGGCGGGCGGCGGAGATCAAGAAAGCGGTAGCGGAGGCGGACGTCTTCGCCCGCCTCCGAATAGTCTGAAATTTCAAAGGGCGGGGGCTTCGAGGTGTTCAAAATGTCGAGGGACTCCACCCGCACTTCGATATCTCCCGTGGGGATGTTCGCATTGCGCGTGCCCTCGGGTCGTTCGGAGACTTGACCCGTAATTTGGACCACATATTCGCCGCCCAGCCCCCCGGCTTGTTCAAACAGGGCCTTATCTTCCGGATGAAATACCACCTGTACAAGCCCGGTGCGGTCGCGTAAATCGCAAAAAAGAACGCCGCCATGATCCCGGCGGCTATGAACCCAACCACAAAGGGTCTGCGAACTTCCGGCATGGTTCTTTCGCAGTTCGCCGCAATAAGACGTACGCTTCATACGAGGTCGATTATATAATAGTCATCGAATATGCACCGACCCCATTTGGCCATTTTGGGAATCCTGGCGACCGCCACGCTGTGCTGGGCGGCCGAGCCCCCAGTTCCAACCGAAAATCAAGATACGGAACATTTAAATACGCCCGGGGACAGCGAGCCAAATGTCGTCGCTTCGACATCCGTAGTCACCCCCGCCACGGCTTTCCCGGAGAAACTTCCTTACGATCAATCGCGCGACGAGCTGGCCGAGACCATCGCTCTATGGACCAAAGGCGATGCGGATGCGGCTTGCGACGCGGCGTTGCAGGCTTATGAAGATCTACTAACCATTCATCGGTCCAGGAAGAAAAGACCCAAATTGCGAGACGAACGCCGGCAAGCGGCAACCATTTATGTTCAGGCCTGCATCTTGACAATTCACAGTTACATGACTCGAGCCGGCAATACTCCGGCCGTCTTAGAGGAAGGGCGCGAACGCTTGCAAGACCTCCATGACGTCGCCCGTGACTATGAGAATCTCAATCAGATGGTGCAGCAAGCGATTGCCGAAGTCCCGGCACCCAAACCATGAACATCGCCATTCGGGCGCTCGGGTTTATTCCTAGGCATACCACTAGGCGCTGGATGGCCACGGCGCTCGTTACCGGACTCGTTTTGATCGGCCGCTACGCACGGGCTTCCTCCGGCGTCGAAATGACCGTGGTGCCCGTGGCGGATGTTTGGAGCGAGCCGGCGCTTGACTCCTCGACGCTCACCCCTGACAAGCGCGAAACACAGCTGCTTTACGGCGAGCGCGTGATCGTCCATCAATCCAGCGGAGAATGGCTGCGTATCGAAGCGATCGAACAACCCGCTTTTCGTTATCACGACCGGTGGGAAGGATATCCCGGCTGGGTAAGCAAGAAAGCGATTGGATTCGTGCAATCGGGATTGCTTCCGGGTAATGACACGGTGCCTGAAGATATTCTGAAATTCGCCGAAGAGACCCTTGGGACTCCCTATCTTTGGGGCGGCCTTTCGAAGAAAGACGGGTTGGATTGTTCCGGCCTCGTTCATTTGGCCTATCGAATGCACCGGGTTAAAATTCCGCGGGATGCTTTCGAGCAATGGATGAAATCAAAAAATCTGTCCCGCTCCCAGCTTAAACCCGCGGACTTGATTTTTTCAGCCAAAGCCGACCATCCCAAAAAAATTACCCACGTGGCGCTCTACTTAGGAGACGGCCAACTTATCGAAGCTCCTCAGACGGGGATGGTCGTACGGACCATTTCATTTAAGGAAAAATTCGGCCGAGATCTATCGACGGTAGAATCCGGCGATAAAGTTGGGAATCGCGTTATTTATTTTGGACGACCACTGCCCTCATGAAGTCCCCCTTCATTAAATCGGTGGAAATTCGTCCGGTGTCTTACCAGTTGGCACAGCCATTCGTGACGGCGGCGGGCCGCAAGACCGAGACGCATAATGTGGAGATCCGCTTGACGCTGACGGACGGCACGCGGGGCATTGGCGAAGCGTCGTCCTCTATCGCCATGCCCAGCGAATCGCAGAGCGCGATGAAACGCGCGCTGCAAGAAACGGTGGCCGATCTTCGCGGTCGACCGATTGACGATTACCGGACCTTGATCGCCACCCTCTGGCGCCAGCAGCCTTACCACCCCACGGCGATCGCCGCCATGGAATGCGCGCTCTTTGATGCCTACACGCGCGTGAAAGGAAAGTCGCTGGCGTCCTTTTTGGGCGGCAAGCAAACAACCGTCGAAACCGACCTGACGATCTCGGTGGGCTCACCCGCTTCCCAAGCCTTGGTCGCTCGCGCGGCGGCGCGAAAAGGATTTAAGCGACTCAAGGTCAAATTGTCGGGCCGCGATCCTGCGGAAGATTTGGCCCGTCTGCAGGCCGTCCGTGCGGCCGCCCCTAAAGCCCAGCTCGTCGCCGATGGGAATCAAGGCTTTGGGCTTTTTCAGGCGCTGAATTTTGTCCATCAACTTCAGAAGCTGAATATCCCTTTGGTTTTTTTTGAACAGCCTTTTGCCAAACACGATTTGCGTTCGATGCGCCTTTTTCGGAAACGTTCCAAGGTGCCGCTGTTCGCGGACGAATCCGTTCTCACCGCCGCCGACGCCGCCAAACTTCTGGAATCGGGCGCGGCCGATGGCGTGAATATTAAAATTGCCAAGAGCGGCATTGTCGGAGCTCTCGATATCATTAATATTGCCACTCGAATGAAAAAACGCCTGGCGATCGGCTGCATGGAAGAATCGAAGATCGGTCTTGCGGCCAGTGTGCATTTGGCTTGCGGAACCGGCGCGTTCGAATGGGTGGACCTTGATTCCGTTTATTTGCTCGAGCCTTCCCGGGTGCGCGGCGGATTTACGATGAAGGGTCCCAGGTTATCGGTGGCTCAAATACGGCTGGGCGTCGGGCTTTAGCCGTGCAAGCCGTTGGTCTTTTTGTCTTTCTCACAAGTTTAGTCGTTAGCATCCTGTGGCTCGAAAAGCGCCCTGCTTTGGCGCCGGTATTTCACTATCTGCCGAGTGCCTTCTGGTGTTACTTTGTGCCCATGGTGCTGGCCACGGCCGGTTTCTTGCCCAGCGAGTCGCCCGTCTATACGTTTCTCACGACCTATGTCCTCTCCGCCTGCCTTGTGCTTCTTTTGCTGAATATAAATTTGCCGGCCATCGCGCGCCTAGGACCGACGGCCCTCGGGGCGATGGCTGTTGGTGCGGTCGGCATTGCGCTAGGAGCTGTCGGAGCTTATGCGCTCATGGCGCGCTGGCTGCCGGACGAAACCTGGAAAGGCATTGGCGCATTGTCCGGTAGTTGGATCGGTGGCAGCGCCAATATGTTGGCCGTCAAAGAAGGTTTGCATACACCCGAGGCGGTGTTTGCTCCGATGGTCATCGTCGATACGATCGTGACCTACTCCTGGATGGGGATCCTTGTTGCCCTAGCGCCTTGGCAGGGCTGGTGGGATCGCAAAGTGAAGGCGGATAAAACCAAGCTCGATGAAGTTAATCAGCGATTGCAGATCTTCGCGCCCGCCGATAGCCATCGACAAAAAGTTTCACCTTGGCACGGCCTATGGTTGATGGCGGTGGGTGTGATGGTTGGCGCGATCTGCCTCTATGCGGGCGCCCGGCTACCCGTCACGACCTCTTTATCCGCTTCCGGTTGGTCCTTCTTGCTCGTGACAATCGTCGGAGTGCTGCTCTCGCTGACGCCCGCCTCGCGCTTGGAATATTATGGCGCGTCTCGCTGGGGTTATTTTTGCCTGTACCTACTGCTGGCGGCGATGGGTTCGCGGGCGCGGCTGCAATACATCCTGCAAGCACCGCTCTTGATCATCATGGCCTATCTGTGGGTTTTTATTCATGCCGCAATTTTGATTGTTTACGGAGCGGTTTGCCGCGTCCCCATGTTTTTTCTCGTGACCTCAAGCCAAGCCAATATCGGAGGCACCGCCTCGACGCCGATCGTCGCCGGCGTGTACCAGCCCCGCCTAGCCTCCCTAGGACTTCTGCTCGCCATCGCCGGAAATGTAATCGGCACCTACGCCGGCATCGGCATCGGCCAAGCCTGCCACTGGTTTCACCGCTAAACCCCCTCACCTCCAGAGGTAGTAGACAAACTAGACCGACGGACGGCATAGATTACGGGACGATAGCGAACTTATTGATTAGACACTTTCGAAACATCAAAGTAAAACGCTGTTTTGCTGTGGCGTTTAAGCGTTCTTACGCGTCGCGGACTGTCAATTCGCAAGCATCAATATTTGCCGCGTCTGATAAAAATGTTTTGCTATCCTTGAGTTGCCTTGACTGAAGTGCTCCGTGAAATTTGACCCCACCGATCCTTCTTCGGATGAAGGAACTAAACTTATGCTGCGCTTCCAAACCGGCGAAGAAGAGGCTTTTCGCCTTCTTTTTTTACAGTTTAAAACGCCTGTCTTTCAACTGATTTTTCGTTACTTTAATGATGCGGACCTCGCGGAAGAATTAACCCAGGAAACTTTTTTGCGAGTGTACAAAGCCCGAAACAGTTACAAGCCTATGGCGCGCTTTTCTACTTGGATTTTCCGCATCGCCGGATACCTGTGCTTGAACACTCTTCGAAACCGTAAGAAGGAACGACCGCTTGATGAAACAACCGCTGAACCGGTGGATGAGGGCCTAGAGCTAGGTCAAGAGCAGTCCGAAAGGCACGATGCGATTCTCCAAGCCCTTCAAAAATTGCCTGACACTCAGCGGCTATTGATGGTCTTGGTGTATGTCGAAGAAATGAGCGTTATAGATGCAGCTCACGTGGTTGGCGTGACTCCTTTGGGAGCCCGGTTGCGTCTCTTCAGAGCACGTGAAAAGATAAAAGCGCAGCTAGGCAAGTCGGCTGCCAGATGAGCGAAACAGTTGCGTCAGTGAAGGTTTAATATTGTAGGAGGAGGAGAGTCTTATGACCGACGATGAATTAAAGAGGTATCTTCAGAACTCTAAAACCCCGCAACCTCCTGAAAAACTGGAAGCGTCATTATTCAGAGCGATCTCCCAGCTTTCCGAAGAACCAATACCCTCGGAGAGGATCCAGCCGACTTTTGATCGAGTCTGGACCTACACCATGGCCACGTCAATTGCACTGGCCATTGCCATCGGGTATGCCCTGGGGAATCAAGCGGGTAGGCAGATCGCCCTTCAAGCGATTTCCGTGGTAAATACCGGCGGAGGGTCCTGACGATGTATCCCAGAAAAAGCATCTACCTAAGCTTCGTCTTTGTCGCCTTCTCCGGCCTCCTCGCGCTCGTGATCGTAGCTTCTTCATACTGGGCCAAATCTCGATGGACAGATAATCCAGCCAACAAGACTCAAAAAAGCATCCAAGCACTCCGGCCCGCCCTTGACCTTACCCCATCTCAGGCGGCACAACTGCAGGTCCTCTTTCAAAAATATAACGAAGCCCGGGCAGACCTGAGCCGGCAGCGAACACAGCTGTCGGAAAGGTTTTATCTGGGCTGGGGAAGCGTCTCGGACAAAGAGCTAAAGATTAGGATGGCCGCCATAGACAGCAATCTCCTCGAACTCAACAAGATCGGAATCGATGAAGTCCGGGAGTTCAAAAACGTGCTTTCCCGCGAGCAAATGGTGAAATTTGGCCAGGTAATGGCAAAAGCCGCGCATAGATCTGAAAAGTAAAATTCTTTTTCCGGGTTGCGAAACATTCTCCCAAGCTGGGGGTTAGAATGTCGATCGCTTATGAATAAAACCCGCTTATGCTTATTGTCGTTGGTAGCACTTCCGGTGTGGGTCCGTGTTAGCATCGCTAGTTCAGGGACAGCGAGCGGGGCGTTTTTGTCCATTCCTGTCGGAGCCGGCCCCGCGGCCCTGGGATCCGCTTATACGGCATTAGCCACGGACGCTTACGCCTCGATCTGGAACCCGGCGGGCCTTGGCTTTGTGGAGGGCCCACAAGCGGCGGCCCAGCATCTTTCTTATCTTGAGTCTATCAATTATGAATTTTTCAGCGTTGCCATTCCAATCCGCAACGGCGACGCATTAGGCGCGTCTGCGCAATATCTGGGCTCCGGAAGTATTACGAGTTTGGACCAATCCGGACAAAATATAGGAAGTTACACCGACACTTTTGGCGCTTATTCGTTGGCCTACGGACATGCATTTTCCGATCGCCTATCGTTGGGAATCACGACCAAGCTGATCCATGTTCAACTTAATGACGTCCACGCAAACGCGTTTGCTGTTGATCTCGGAAGCCTTTATAAGGTAAACCGTAAGCTCAATTTGGCCGTTGCGCTTAACAATGCCGGCAGCAAACTCACGTTCTTAAGTGATGGGGATTCATTGCCCCTCGCCCTGCATTTGAGTGCTGCTTACGCGCCGATTCCGCATTGGTTGTTCAGCAGCGAGGTCCTTATCCCAAAAGGGGATCCTGCGGGCTGGCACATGGGAATAGAGTGGCGGCCGACAAGCCTGTTCTCCTTGCGCACCGGCTACCGAACGGATACCACAAACGACCTCTCGGCGTTAGCGGGCTTCAGTACGGGCGCCGGGATAAACCTATGGGGACAGGAATTCGCTTATGCCTGGGTGCCCTATGCGACTCTGGGTGACACGCACTATTTTTCCCTTCTGATTCGTTTTGGGGGCAGCCAAGACTTGCGCAAAAATTTGTCATCCCCAATGCATAATGCTGGCGAGGAGACGTTACGATGAAGCGTTCTTTGAGAAGTTCTCTCGTAACCGCCCTATTTTTTTCTTCTGCGGCGTTGACCATTACTGGGAGTTATCCCGTTCAAGCGATCACGTTTGCCTCGCCCATTATTATTGATGGAGCTGACGCGTCCGGCACTGTTCACAACCAGCCTTCCAGTTGGCCCTCGGGAGCAGGAACCTGGAACGCGAAGGGCGCCCGTTATAACCCAGCTACGCAGAAAATTGTTTTTGAAACTTACCGCCCTGATATTATTGGCGGATCGCTCGTCTCGGGCGCAATTCTGGCCTCAGTCTATTTGCAAAGCGGCACATTAACGGCGGTCACCCAATATTATGTCGCCGGTCCAGGCACTGGGAGCTCGGCACCCTCTGGAACCTCGGTGCTTTACGTCGCCAATCGCGATGGAACCAATCCCACTTGTATTGGCTGCGCGGATATTCGGGATGGCGTGAACGGCGTCAAAATCTACAAAGCGCTGCCTAGCGCTAGCGCGACGCCGAACAGCCCCGTGGAACAAGTCGGAGCCTTTGTCTATGCGAATCAAAACAAGGATCTGGCGTCCTGGTACCCGGATGGTCAATGGATCATTGCCTCCGTTGAAATGTCGACTCATGCCATTACGCATTCTATTGGCAACAGCGAGATCGGCATGTTCAATAATCTCTGGGCCATTTCCCTAGATGGAAAAACCTGGGTGCAGCTCACGGACTTTGCTTCGACGTGGGGGACCCATCAGGATCCCACGGCGCCCATGCCTTACGAATGTTATGACGCTTCGAATTGCCCGGTTGTATTTTGTCAATATGCACATGCTCCTAACTTCTACGCCGGTTATGAATCTTATGCCTGCACCGATGCTGGGGTGCCCCCGCCGGCCTCTGGCTTAATGCGCTCGAGCGTTGGGAATCAATTAGATGGGGGCCATGGAGGCGTCCCGGTGGTCTGGGGAGAACGCACCGGCATTGATTTTCGCTACGCCTTTGCGGGAAGCCAGCAATTGGCAACCGCCGAGTTGGTGAAGGCCGCAGGCCTTCCGGCGCTGATCACATACAAACGCAATCTCACCCCCACCCCCTCGTCTCCGGACGGAGTGGGGCTTTGGTCAAATCCTGGAAGCACGACCAACATTGGAACGGGGTATGAACCCTGGTCTTTCTCGAGCGACGATAAATACATCGGGTTTGCCTCAGACATTTTCGCGCCGACCTCTGCCCCTACATCGATCCCCATCTCTCGATCCAGCCTGTATTTTACGGACGCGATAAGTTGGCGCTGGAGTGATGCGACACCCACATTGACTGATTTAACTAAGTACGACTCCACCATTTTCGCGTATCAACCCAATGCGGCTAATGGCGACGGGCATTGGGAAGATCCCGCCGTCTTTGGGTTGGGGTCGGACCTGTCGAAGACGGTAGCCTTTGCCTCAAGCGCTAATTTGGTTGTTCCTTGGGATCCGTCGAGCGCCGTCAACTCCGCAAACACCTTTGGTCTGGACGCATGGGTTGTCGCATCAGATCGATCGACGGCAGCGATGAGGTTGACCAACTTTAATACCGCCAGCAACCACTTTCTGGCCTATCCGACAACCCCCGACCCAGCCGACAATGGATTTTTTATGACAGTGGTTCCCTCCACCGGCGTCAACCCTCCTGGGTCGGTGTATAAAATTTCCGAAGTCGTTTCCGTTCCACCTCCCGGGCTCGCGCCCGCCCTCGCGCTTTCGACCACCACTTTGACCTTTACCGCTATTACTGGCGGGCCGAACCCGGCTTCTCAAACGGTCACGCTGTCTAACACCGGCACGGATGTTTCCACGTGGAGCGCGACATCGGACTCCACGTGGTTGACGGTGTCCCCATCGAGCGGATCACTCCCCGCTACGACGGGCAGCCAACTTTTAAATATTGGCGTGGCCCCTGGGACATTGCCTGTGGGCGTCACGACCGGTCATCTCACATTTACGGATCAGTCCGGTCTTTCTATTGTTGAAACTCTTACTTTAAATCTGAACGCGCCTCTCGGGTCTTTTACGAACCTCAGTTCGGTGCGCGCGTATCCAAACCCTTGGCGAAGCAATCGCGACGCCAACATCGATATCACCTTTGATCAACTTCCATCGGGAAGCACTATCAAAATTTATGATTTGTCCGGGCACTGGGTGCGGACGTTAGTGGCCGCTGGGACATCGGCCAGCTGGGACCGTCGCAACGATGGTGGCGACGGTGTTGCCTCGGGACTTTATCTTTATCTCATTACGAGCAGCCAAGGCGAGAAGACGCGCGGAAAGTTGACGATTATTAAGTAAATTTTAATTTCGTATTCAATGAACATCCTTCTTAATCGCTTTTCGGCCCTCGCCCTTTTGAATCTCCTTGTCGCGACCATGCCGCCAACGTCGAGGGCCACAGAGCTTCGCCGGTTTATCGCAAAAAGCGACCGGGTAAAATCCATTGTTATTCTCCAGGACGCCGGCGCTCGTGCACGCTTCTCGCCTGACAGCAAGTTACTTGTGTTTGACCGTCCCGGTAACGACGGTTTCTACAATGTGTATGTCAGCGACCTGCAGGGAAACATCGTCCACAGCATCACCGCGCAAAAACCGGGCATCAATCATCGTAACAATGGCAACGCCCGGTTCGATCCCGCCGGTCGCTATATTGTGTTTGTCTCCGAGGAAGACCGGCATTTTGGCCAGCGAGCGAAAGCGCTTGGCGACCCTGGTGTGGGGCTTTATTCAAATTTCTGGGCGACCGATCTGGAAGGCAATCAATTCTGGAAGTTAACGAATGTTGCCACCAAGCAAAGTCTTCTCGATGGCGTCCCCTCCATGGCAGATGTCAACCCGCTTTTCTCCCCCGACGGCCGAGCTTTTCTATGGACGGAACGCTATGCCGAAGGTGGGAACAATAAATGGGGTAAATGGCGAATCAAAGCGGCGCGGTTTTCCGATGACTCTGGACGCCCTGTGCTCGTATCACCCTATACTTTAATCACACCAAAATCGGGTAACTATATTACGGCGATGGGTTTTCTCAGTCCCAGCGAGCTATTGGTGGCGGGAAATTTGGACGGTCAACATGAATATGCCATGGATCAATATTCCTACAACTTCAAAACCGGGAACTATGTTAACTTCACACAAACACCGGAGGCCTGGGATGAAGACTCCTGCGTGGCTCCGAATGGACAGATTATTTGGATGTCAAACGTGAATTCGAAATATCATTTCGATTTTAGTCGGGCGGATTGGCCCCGCCAACCCGTGACACGCGATTATTATTTGATGGACCGTGACGGAAAAAACAAAACGCAATTGACTCACTTTAATGACCCTGACGCCCCCGAATATCTCGGTAACCGCGTTCTCGTGGCCGCCTGCAATGTCAGTCCCGATGGGCGCTATTTGGCCGGAACTATCGGCGTCGACCAAGGAAAAGGCGACCATCGGGAAAATGTCGTCTTAAAAGTCATCCTCATCGAACTCAACCCACCTCTCAGCGGTTTAAAACCTATTCTTCAATAGACGGAAATTTCCTTCCAAGATTTCACGATATGCGCGACCGCCCACAAAATAGCCGGTTAGGTTGGCTTGGCGTGGGCCCCTTGTGCCATTGGCTTTCAGCGCCAGGCGGCCGCAAATCTGATTTAATTACGACCAGAATGTTGCATACCGCTGTAGTTATCCCTGTCAGTCCGAAAATTGAATCCTTATATACGAATTGGTGT
>JBBQYF010000003.1:0-36726 GCA_038208955.1 Elusimicrobiota bacterium | reverse complement strand
CGTGATATTGGCGACTAGCCCGACGCGCGTCACGGGATCGTTGACCATAAAAATTGAATTAGGATCCTCCATTACGATGCGAGCGCGTCGCGGCCCCTCCGCTCCGATGACGATAAAGTGGCCCGGGAGCACCATGGGATCCGCTTCATCATTTTGTAGCGAGGGACGAGGGTAGACGCTCAATACTATAGGTGGCCGCGGTTCATCGAGACGTTTCGTCAGAAAGCCACGTACGCGCTCGTAGTAATCCAGTTCGACCGGATCCAACGGTGTGTGAAATGAATCGAAAAACCGTTCGACAAGCGCTGGTCGTGGCGGAGGTGACGCAAAAGAATGCATATCCAAAGATCGGCGGGCCTTTCGGTGAGCGGCAAACTGCCCCAGGTCGATAACAACATGTTGACCGGTTTGGTATTGCTCTGCATGCTCGGGATCGTTTCGAAACGTCAGCACGAGACCTCGCGGAATTGCGCCGTCTTTATGGACCAACAGCGAGCGGAAGAGGCGTGTGGCCTTGCGATTGATTCCCCCGGGATTCTTAACGCCAAATCGAATGGCGATCTCGGCCATCCAAAGGTCAAAAGACGGAACATAATCCAGCTCATAGTCCGGCATCTGAATGAATAGCAAGGAAAAAACTCGAAAAGCCCATTCTCGTACGGGCTCTTTGGCGGCGTTGGGCTTTGCGGGAGAAAGCTTAGGCAGTAGAGTGGCTAGGATTTCCGGTACGAATCGAATGTCAGATTCGTCAATGTTGGCGCGCGAATGAGGTCCTATATGCTCGGCCAACGTCGCCGCCACGCGCGTCAATCCTGCCCGAATAAGATTTTGAGTGTTGTGAACCCAGACAAAATCCGGAACCATAATCCCTAACGCTTGATAACACACATAATCGACGGCTGACTTCATAAGACGTAAATGCGGTTCCAATACGGGCGAGATGAGGCTCATCGATTTTTCGATTCGCTGAAGAATGCCGGGGATCGCCGTTGAGAGGATGGCGCGCGCCGCCAGAAAATCAGGATGGCTTCCGATCAGAAACCCGCTTTCTGTACTCTCATGCAAATCGGAAAGAGTGTGCATATAGTCGGTCAAAACGTAAAGTTGCTGAACCGCCTCTTTCAAATTTTGAGCAAGAATATCCCTCTGAATGAGGCAAAGCAGCAGCGCAACGACGGCATGGCCGCACTGCCGAAGGGATTCCTCTAACGACTTTGTATCTAAAAAATCGTACGTCGCGTTCATCAGTTCCGAGGACAGAGGAAATTCGGAAAGTGTTTTGGATAGCTCCGATAGCCATCGCCTCACCACCTCGCCTTCGGGCTCGCTCGCCGTTGCCTGAATTGATTGCCAATAGACCGCAGCTTTCTCGCGGATAAAAGAATCCATTTCTTTCAAATGCGCCTCATAGTCTCTAGCCGTCATACTCTCGCAGTGTCGCAACCAATGATTGAGTTCTAAGGGAGTGCCCGCTTGGATCGGAGCCGCTAACGCTTGTCGGTACCACAGACCTTCTATAGAAATCGAGTTGTGATGGACGTGAAACCGCGCGGCCTCGTATCCTGTCGCTATGGACGGATCAGAGGCGAGGCAAGAAATGAGAAAAACAGCGATGATTGAAGAAAGTCGAAAATGCACGGATACGGGGAACCTCCCATGACTTAAATCGCTACATGATAAACGAAGTTCGGAGAGAATTAAATCCACCGAACACCAGTATTGACAGACCATAAGGCCCACTACGCGATCGGGGCCCCAAGGGCGCCATGATTTCCGCGCGGCGGCCATTAAGCAATAGCGTAGAAATTAAAAGCATCGCCATGCCGCGCAGCGGGAATCTAAGCATAAGCAGGATTTAGTATAGGGAACTACCTTAGCGGGTTATAGAGGCTAAATGACTAAAAATAATGGGCCGGTCGTCGATGGTTTTGGGCCCTCTGTCCCCGACCTGAGCGCGATGTTAACGGCGGGTTTCTAAGTCGGCCCAGCGCTTCATCAATTCATCGACGGTGGCTTGTGCCGCGTCGAGGGCGGACTGCCGTTTCGTCAATTCAACCGCATTGGCGGCAAAAGCGGGATCGTGGAGGGCGCGGCGGGCCTGCTCTCTGGCCCCTTCGGCCGCTCGAATGTTGGCTTCGATGACTTTTAACTCCTTTAATTCTTCCCGCGACAGACCCGGTCTTGCCGGGGGCCGCCCGGGCGGAGCAACTTTTTGGGGTGGCGTCGGTGGAAGAATGTCCGGCTCAGACGGTGCCTCGTTCGTGCGGGCATCTTCCCATTGCGCCAAGTCCGCGTAGAAACGGGCATGACCGCGGCCGTCCAAGGCAAGAATTTGATCGCTGACGCGGTTGAGCAAGTAGCGGTCATGCGTGACGAGAACGAGGGCGCCCGAAAAATCGAGCATGCTGGATTCTAAAACTTCGAGCGAATTAATATCAAGATCATTCGTTGGTTCGTCGAGAAGCAAGAGGTCCGCGGGGCGAAGCATCAACCGGGCGATGAGCACGCGCGACTGTTCCCCTCCGGAGAGGCGGCCCAGCGGATAATCCAGTTGCAGTTTCGAGAAGAGAAACCGTTCCGCCCAGCCGATGACGTGAATCGGATTGCCGCGAAAATGCACGAATTCCCCCGAATCACAGAGCGCCCGTCGCAGGGTGAGATTTAAATCCAACTGCTCGCGGTGTTGGTCAAAGGTGACGACCTTTAGGCCATCCGCGCGCTTCATTTGGCCCGAGTCCGGAGCCAGGGTGCCCGCCAGGATCTTCAGCAAGGTACTTTTACCGCTACCGTTCCCGCCCAGAAGACCGAGCTTGTCACCGGGACCGAGCCGGAGATTGATCGGGCCAAACAGTTTCCGGCCGCCCATGCTTTTTTCAATATGCACGCCTTCAACCAGCCGTTTGCTTTGTCGATCGCTGCTAGAGAAATCAATTGTGGCCGAGCGATCCTGTGCGTTGCGGTATTCGAGATCGCCCAGGGCCTCGATCAGCTCGCCGGCGCGGTCGATCCGAGCTTTTTGTTTCGTCGTGCGCGCCTTGGGGCCGCGCCGCAGCCATTCCACCTCGCGGCGAACGAGGTTGCGCGCCGTCTCCTCATGAGCGGCCTGCGCATCGAACAGCGCTTCGCGGTTTTCGACAAACTGACTGTAACTCCCCACGCTACTGAAATGGCCTTTCTCATAGCGCTTGTTTAATTCGATTACCCGGTTACAAACAGATTCGAGAAATCGCCGGTCGTGGGTGATGACGAGGAACGAAAAATCTAGCCCCGTGAGAAAACTTTCGAGCCAAAGCACCCCGTCCATGTCGAGGTGGTTCGTGGGTTCATCTAAAAGCAGCAGATCGGGTTCACACAGCACCTGAGAAAGGATCGCCAAACGTTTGCGCCACCCGCCCGACAACCGTTCGACCCGCTGGTCGGGATGAAGCCCTGACGACTCGATCCCGGAGTCCACGCGAATATCGACTTCGTAATCTTCAAGACCAAGCCCTTGCACGGCAGCGACCAGTTCATCTCGTACGGTGATACCGCGCGGAGCGTCGCTCAGAAAATCGCGTTGCGCCAGATAACGAACCCGCAAACCGCGCCGGAGGGCCAGCTCCCCCGAGTCGGGCGTTTCAAGACCCGCTAAAATTTTGAGCAAGGTGGATTTTCCCGATCCGTTGGGGCCGATCAAACCGGTGCGCTCATTGTCGAACAAGCCAAAAGTAAGGCCTTCGAAAAGCGGACGCGGGCCGTAGCTCTTCGCGAGTTCACGGCAGCTAAGCAATATACCCATTCAGCCATTATACGGGAGTACCGGGTGTCCTTACCGCTTCCGGATTCGACTCTTGTATACTATTTACCGTGAACGGCATTCGTAAACTCCATCTTTATTTGGGCGTTTTCTTTTCGCCCTGTATCCTCTTTTTTGCGTTCAGCGGCGGCCTGCAAACCTTTGGCTTGCACGAGTCCCGTGCCGGCAGTCCTTATCGACCCCCGGCGTGGGTTGAAACTTTGGCGGAGGTTCACAAAAACCAACGACTCGCCGCTTCGCCTGGCCGAGAAGAGGCGGCGCCAAATGAGGCAGAGCAAACCGCCCCCGTAGAGACTTCCCAACCGGCACCGCGGCCGCATACGCATCCCTCGCAGACATTGAAATGGTTTATCTTTACGATGTGCATCGGATTGATTCTCACCACGCTTCTTGGAATCAATCTGGCCTTTAAGTACAACCGCGACCATCGACCTATCTGGTGCGCCTTGCTCATCGGTTTCTTTTTGCCAATCCTTTTTCTGCTGATTTAAGTCCGTCATTTTGTTGTCCGACCGTCCCCCACACAATTCCTGACGCTTGGGCCCGCCATATCGCGCGTTGTAAAATAATAATGCCGGCGCTCGAGAGGGAGCGCCGGGGCATGTTCCTGAGGAGCTGCGGCATGAAACAGTTAAGTGAAAAAGTTCTTTCTTGGGCTTCTGTGATCGACCCGCAAGCCAAAGAGCAGGTCAACAACTTGGCGTCCATGCCATTTGTTTTTAAGCATGTGGCGGTGATGCCCGACGCTCACTTGGGCAAGGGGGCCTGTGTGGGGACCGTGGTGGCGACCGAAGGCGCGATTATCCCATCTTGCGTCGGCGTTGATATCGGCTGTGGAATGATCGCCGTGCGAACAAAGTTTACGTCGAGCCAACTGCCTGACAGCCTCGAAAAAATTCGGCAGGGTATTGAACGCCAAATTCCGCTAGGTGCCGGCGGCATCAACCGCCGCCCGAGCTCTGAAGCCATCCGGTTCATGAGCGAATCTCTTGCCTCAACCACCGCGGGCCCATCGGATTATTTGAGCCAAGACGAGCGCCTTAAAGACAAAGCCTTGCATCAATTTGGAACGCTCGGTTCGGGAAACCATTTCATTGAAATTTGCATCGATGAAAAGTCGCAAGTCTGGGTCCTGCTTCATTCGGGATCGCGCGGCGTCGGCAACATTTTGGCGACCAAACACATCGAGCGCGCCAAGTCGCTAATGAAGACTTATGCGACGAGCGTTCCCGACCCGGACCTGGCGTTCCTGGTCCAAGAATCGCCCGACTTCGCCCGCTATGTAAAAGACCTTTTATGGGCCCAGGCCTATGCGATGCAGAACCGTGAGGAGATGATGAACCGGGTCTTGAGCGAACTGTCCCTGCATTTTTATAACGAACCTGGCCACGAACGCGAAATGGAGTGCGAGCGTGTCAATTGCCATCACAACTTTACGCAAATGGAAAAACATTTTGGGAGGGACGTGTGGCTCACGCGAAAAGGCGCGATTCAAGCGGGCGTGGGGCAGCTCGGCATTATTCCTGGATCAATGGGAACCAAGTCTTACATCATCCGCGGCAAAGGGAATCCCTTGAGCTACCATTCCTGCTCACACGGTGCCGGGCGGCGGTTTAGTCGCCATGAGGCCCGGCGTCGGCTGAGCATGATGGATTTCGACCGGGAGATGAAGGGGGTGGAGTGCCGCCGCTCACCGGCGCTGATTGACGAATTACCGAGCGCGTACAAAGACATCGATCAAGTCATGCGCGACCAGGACGATCTGGTCGAGGTTGTGGCGACGCTAAAGCAGGTTATCAGCGTGAAAGGCGACTAAGCGACGTTCCTTGAAATCACGCGGTTGTTACGTTGTCAGGTTCGCGAGTTTCTAAGGATAGTCATGTTACGAGAACGCCGCCCTCGAGGCCTGTCTTTAATCGGTCTTCTTATTTTGTCGGCCGGATGTGCCCCCCATTGTTACCTGAAGAAAACGGAGCAAGTGGATTTCTATCCGTCGTATACCTACCAACAAGCGGATGGCCAATGGGCGCTGCCGGTCACGGCTTGGGTCCATCAAAGCCAACCGGACGCTTCCATTCAGCGCGGCATTTCGCGCGTCGTCACACTAACCGCCCTTTTTCCAGGTGCCGCCGAAGAAGCTGTTAATTTACAGCAACGCGTCACGCCCTTCCTGCTTCACGGCGAACCCCAGAAAAATGTCCCGATTCAATTGGAAGGCAGAACCGTCAAGTTGGAACAATCCGACGAAGATGGGTTTATCCATCAAGACGTGACACTTCCGAGTATTTCTGCCGACGCCCACACCGCGCCCTGGCTGGCGTTTAAAACGCAGGCCTGCCGGGACGACTCTCGAGAATTCAAAGGGCAAGCGATCGTTATTGCTCCCACCGGCACATCGATCATCTCGGATCTGGACGGATTAATGTCGGGCTCATCCAGCGGCCCGGACTCCGGAGGTTTAGCCGTGACGCGCCACTTACAAGCCGACCCGGCAATGCCCCCGGTCTATCAAAAATGGCAGGCGCAGGGTGCTGTCTTCCATTATTTTTCGGCGTCGCCCTGGCAACTTTTTGGTCCGCTCTCAAACGCGTTGGCCAGCCAAGGTTTTCCACAAGGAATCCTGCACCTAAAGACCCTCGAGATCAATTCTCTCAGTCATTCCATCGATGCGTTCATCGCCAATATGGCTGTTATTTTCGGGTCATCGATTACCACGAAATTTCCGGCGATGGAAATGGTACTGCAGCGCTTTCCAGGACGGCATTTTATTCTGGTCGGGGACACGCGCCAGCAAGATCAAGCCCCCTTCGCGGCCCTCGCTCGGAAATATCCAAACCAAATCGCCGGCATTTATATTCGCAATAACGGTCCCGATTCGGACGCCGCCGTCACCCGAACGTTTGCGGGGATTTCAACCAAAGTTTGGAGAATCTTCCGAGATCCCGCGGAGCTAGGCTCAGCAACGTTTTAGCCGGCCGTCTTCCCCAACAAGGTCTCACGGACCTTATGACAGAGGGCGTCGGCCGAAAACGATTTTTGTATGAAAGCCGTTTCGGTGGGTAAAATTCCCTTTTCGAGAATGACTTCCCGAGGGTACCCTGACATAAATAGAACCCTCAAATCAGCGCGCTTGGTTAGAAGCAAGTCGGCCAATTCCCTCCCGTTCATGCCCGGCATGATGACGTCAGTGAGTAGAAGATCAATCGTCGCCTGCTGATCAAAAACCGCCAGAGCGTCTTGACCGTTGGCGCATTCGAGGACCTGATATCCTCTTTTGCGCAGGACATTGGTCACGACCCGTCGCACAATTCCTTCATCCTCGACGACGAGAATGGTTTCGCTGCCGACCGGGCCGACGCCGCGCGTGGACGCACGGCGTTCAAAGGGGGTGACTCCCGCTACGCGCGGCAGATAAATATGAAATGTGCTGCCAACTCCCGCTTCGCTATAGACGGAGATGTCGCCGCCGCTTTGCTTAATAATTCCATACACGGCGGCCAGGCCGAGACCCAAACCCTTGCCTTGCTCGCGCGTCGTAAAAAAGGGTTCAAAAATATGCCGAATATTTTTCGCGTCCATGCCGGTGCCCGTATCGGAAATGGACAAACGAACGTACGCTTCCGGAGATGCGTTGAAACAATTCGGTCCATCGTCTCCACTAAATGATGAATTGGATGTTTCGACGAAAACTTGGCCGCCCTGGGGCATGGCATCCCTTGCGTTCAGCAGCAAGGCGACGATCACTTGTTCCACATGTCTCGAATCGGCTTTTACATCTCCCAGCCGTGGGTCCAAGGTCATTTTGAGTTCGATTTCGTCTCCCACCGTGCACATAAAAAGCCTGTTAGTTTCGACGAGCAGCCGGTTTAGGTTAAAAACCGTCGGGGTCATGACTTGCCGCCGGCCAAATGCCAGCAATTGTCGCGTTAAAGAGGATGCCCGGCGGGTAGCGGTGATCACCTCTTCAAGATCCTGACGGTGCGGGCTCTCGGCTCCAAGCTCATCGCTGACCTGTTGAGTCAACCCCAAAATACCCGTGATCAGATTATTGAAATCATGGGCCACCCCGCCGGCCAGCCGACCAATGCTGCCCAGTTTTTCTGCCTCGTAAAATATCTCTTGTTCTTTTGTCAGCGGAAGTAAGCCATGTTGTTTTGTTGTCTCGGTTTTCGGTCTCATTTTTTGGCGTGGGGCCCGACGGCAATGAATCGCCAGGCCTTGTTTGTAGGGATAAGCGTCAATTTCTACCGGTTGATTTGAAGATTTCCCAGGAAGGGAATGGGTAAGATGGGCCTCCAATCCCTCGGTCATCGCGTGGCGGAGAGACAGCTCGGCCGACGTCCCCAGCAATGCAGGCCACATTTTCCAGTACAGTTCCTTTGCCGACGGTGGTGCCTGTTTTCGCACCGATCCATGATTCCCGGGGTTGCTATAAAGGACTTGCCATTGACGATTGACCATCGTGAAACAGGGCATGGCCGGGAATCCCGAATCGACGTTCGCTGGTGAAACTTTGTGCATTTACCCCCCCCGGGCGTATAAAAGGATCGCTTTCTCCTCAAAGCGCATAATAATTACAACAATTTTATTTGTCGGCTGCAATCCCTAATTCGACCCGGCCAAATGAACCCCCGGTTCGATATTTTTCTCGGACGTGCTTGTGTAACATCTCTCATCCTGTGGGGATCTCATTAACTAATAGGAGGAAAAACCAATGGCTAATCAAGTCTGTGCAAATTGTGGTCTGGCCTATAGTCCGGATTCCGTCAACGCAGGACATGGGTATTCACGCGGCGGTGTGACCTTTTGTTGCGCCACCTGCGCCGATGGTAACCCCTGCGAGTGCGCGCGGAAGGCGCATGCCGATTCCGGTACCGTCGAGCGAGTATTCGAAAAACAATCGCATGCAATCGGCGCTCAGTCACAAGCCAAACACACCAAGTAGTCGCCACAAGAAACGCGGCCGAAGGTAACCAAGCGTTAATGGGCTTGTCTAATTTAAGAGAGGACAACATTCAAATTCTTCATCAAAGTCAAATTCTTCATCAAAGGAGGAATTTATGAGAGATGATTCGATCTACAGAAAGATGGGGCCGCGAATGCATGGGTATATGGATTACGCAGCGGTCGCGGTTTTGATCCTCGCGCCTTCGGTCTTTAATTGGTACGGGACTCCGCGGAATGCCTGTTACGCTTTCGCGGCGTTACAGCTGATGCTCAGCTTGTTTACGGCTTACCCGCTGGGATTCCGGCGAATGATTCCATTCACCGTCCATGCGGCTGTCGAGTTTATCAGCGCGCTCGCCCTCATGGCGTTGCCTTGGATGGCGCATTTCAACGAGCTGATCAATGCCAGGAATTTCTTTGTGGCCGCGGGCGCCGGGTTAATGGCTCTGTGGACGGTTACTGATTACAAGTTAGCGGAGCGGGGCGAAGCCGTCATTCCCAACCAGGTCACGCGAAAATTCGAGCACACCGTCGGACGTTAGTCGACTTGTCCGACGAAGAAAGGCGCAGCCCCCTCGAAAGACGGGTTGCGCCTTCGATCATTGCCGCACACTTGTTACGGCGAATTTCTTGGCCAGCCATTGGAGCCGGAACGGTTTTAGCTTTGTCCATTTACTTTACGCTAGCGGTGTTAGGTCGGGCGCTCGACATTACCCTCCCTCCGAGCGGAGCGGCAAGCTTTTGGAAGTTAATGACCTTCTGCCTGAGTCTTTCTATTGGTGGTCATGTGGGGGCTCGGGCGGCGGCAATTCCTTCTCGCGGAGACAGCGCATTGCATGGTCTATTCGTGTGGGCGACCGCTGTCGCGATGCTTCAAATGGCGGCTCCCCCAGGGGGGACTGTATTCGCTCCGGTCGACAGTGACCCACAGTCCTCGCTGTGGTTGTTTTTAACATTGCTATCGGGTGCGGCCACCGCCGGTCTCGTCGGGTGGAGTGCGGCTTCTAAAGATATCGGCAATTTTCCCCGCAAATCAACGACCGGCCATTAACTAGAACCCCGCATGATAATCGCAACTTTCAACGTTAATTCCGTTCGCAAACGCTTGCCACACGTGTTGGCCTGGCTGAGCGCCCATCAACCCGACGTGTTGTGCCTGCAAGAAACCAAGGTTTCCGACGCCGCTTTTCCCGTCGCTGCCATCCGCGATTTGGGCTACCATGTTGAAACGAACGGGCTGGCCGGATACGCCGGCGTCGCGACCCTATCGCGTCAGAAACCCGATTCGGTTATTCGGGGGTTAGAGAAAAAAAGTGCCTATGAAGATCCGCGCTTATTGCTAACCGTTTTTGCGGGGCTGCCCGTGATCAATACCTACGTTCCACAAGGCACGGACATCGCCACCGCCCGATTTACATTTAAACTCGAGTGGTTCAAGCGATTGCGAGGTTTTCTTGACCGCCATCTGGATCCGGCAAAGCCCGCGCTTTGGATTGGCGATATGAATGTCGCACCCGAGCCGATCGACGTCTATCATCCGGATCGGCGTTTAACCGATCCCTGCTTTGATCCGCGGGCACGAAAAGCCTATAAAGAAACTCTCGCTTGGGGGTTCGTCGACGTGTTCCGCGAAAAATATCCGGACCGCGTTCAATATACCTATTGGGATTATTGGCGGGGGATGTTGGAGCATAACTACGGATGGCGGTTGGATCACATCCTGGCGACGCAGGGTCTTGCGGCTCGTTGCAAGCGGATCGAAGTGGACATGGCTCCTCGTAAAGCTAAAGAACCCTCCGATCACACGGTTATTTGGGCGGAATTTTCCGTTCCGGCGGCGAAGAGAAAATGATGTCTCTCGCTTATGAGATCGGCGTTATAAGTTAGCGGTGTGTTTGAAAAGCAGGGCGGTACGCTCTTGAAGTCCCCGCGTCATCGCCGTCAATCGAATGGACAACAGCGGTTTATTAAACAAACCCATAGCCCAAATTTCGGTTTGAGCAATTGTTGCTTTGATTTCCGCCGTACCCAACACTTTCCACGCCACTGAAGCCAAAAACATTAAGGCGAGAAGCATCAGCGGTAAAGCGTTCCGGCGACGCTTGACCGGCGGCAGGCTCGCCGAATCGAATCCCTTGATCATCAGGTTTAGAGACTGTTGGGGAGCAGCCGTTTGCTCGAAAGATGTCCGAACGGGATTAGCAAAATAGGCTTTTAAGTCAAGCACCTGAAAAGCGGGGTTCCACTCGTTAGTGCCTTCAAGCTGCACCGGCGTCTGGAGGGTAAACCCCGGCAGCCGGCGAAGATTGTGCAAAGGATAAGGCCCCACCACTTGCCCATCCATATTGACGCGGTAACAACAAACCAAGCGGTCGTTCACACTTCTAGCCTATCTTAATAATGTTACAGCCATGTTGCAGACAGCGCCCGCCTACTGCAACTGGTTTTGAAAGGCGGTTTCGATGCTATCGATGAGGAGATGATGCGCGCGGGTGAGGGGAGTGGTAATCCGCCAGACGATCCCCAGCTCACGAGAGGGACCGGGTTTCGCAAAGGGGATAAAGACCAAATCAGGGTTCTGACGGGGCTCTGCCGCCATGCGCGGGACGAGGGTGACGCCGTTCCCGGCGGCTGTTAACCGCATCACCGATGTGAGGCTACTTCCCTGAAACACGATCTGGGGATCTTGAGCGGATATTTTGCAGTAAGAAAGCGTCTGGTTGCGGAAGCAATGACCCTCCTGTAAAATCAGCATCCGTTCGGCCAGAATTTCCTTGGTCGTGATCTGTTTTTTTTTCGCTAACGGGTGGCGTCGCGCCACTGCGAGAAGGAAGGACTCGTTTCCTAAAGAACGAAACAACATCCCGGACGTCTCGATGGGCAAGGCTAAAATCCCGAGGTCTACGCGCCCGTCCTTAAGATACTCGAGTAATAGCGATGTTGTCAGATCATGCATTTCGAGCGTGACCTTGGGCGCCAAACGCGAAAACGATTGGATTACTCCGGGCAGCAGGTAAGGACCGACCGTCGGGATTGCCGCCAATCGGATTCGGCCGGCCACCTCATTCGATCGTTCTTTAAGATCAACCACGGCTTTATCCAAAGACTCGAGTAGCGCCTGAGCTTGGGGTATAAATTTCTCCCCCGCAGCGGTCAGGCTGACCCTGTGGGGCGACCGCTCGAAGAGTAGTACTCCCAGCTCTTTCTCAAGTTTTTGAATCTGCAAACTTAAAGTGGGCTGGCTAATCCCCGCCCGGCGCGCGGCTTTCTGGAAATGTCGCTCGCGGTTTACTGCGATAATATAGCGAAGTTGCTGAAGGTCCATCGGGTCTGCCTCCCAGGATGTGTTAATTGCTCCTGTAAATGATAGCAAGAGATAGCATCTATTGGATAAATAGTCACAAGAGTGGTAGAGTACTTACAGGAAAACGATTAGGAGGAATTAAGCGTCATGGCTATCCACAAAACGATCATCATCGGTTCCGGTCCCGCGGGTTATACCGCCGCCCTCTATGCGGCGCGCGCTGATCTCAAACCGCTTATCCTCGGAGGATTTATTAAGGGGGGGCAGTCGGGCGGCCAGCTGATGACCACGACGGAAGTTGAAAACTTTCCGGGTTTCCCAGAGGGCATTCAGGGGCCTGAACTCATGGCCCGTTGCCGTGCCCAAGCGATCCGCTTCGGAGCGGTCGTCCTGGATAAGGATGTCGAGCGCGTCGATTTTACCTCGCGGCCGTTCAAGGTCTTTGCGGAAGAGGAAACCTACCTAGCCGAATCGATCATCATCTCGACCGGTGCGGCCGCCTTGCGACTCAACAGCGAAGCCGAAACTCGTTACTGGAATCGTGGGATTTCAGCCTGCGCGACCTGTGACGGGGCGCTGCCGATTTTTCGCAATAAGCCGATCGCCGTCATTGGCGGCGGGGACACCGCGATGGAAGAAGCCCTGTTCCTCGCCCGGTTCGGCTCCGAAGTCGTCCTGTTGCATCGCCGCGACGAATTTCGGGCTTCGAAAGTAATGATCGACCGCGCACGCGCCAATCCCAAGATTCATTGGAAAACTCCCTACGTCTTGGTCGACACCGTCGGCAGCGATTTGTTGGAAAAACTGAAGATTCGAAACATCGCGACGGGTGCGGAAGAAGAAATTGCCGCGTCCGGCCTTTTTCTCGCGATCGGGCATAAACCCAACACCGAATTATTTCAAGATCAGATTGATCTTGACAGCGTCGGCTATGTCGCTACCGACGGGCATACGCGCACCAACGTTCCGGGCGTATTCGCCGCCGGCGATTGCGTCGACCATATCTATCGCCAAGCCATCACCGCCGCCGGTCAGGGATGCATGGCGGCGATTCAAGTGGCGCGCTGGCTCGAAACGCAAGAATCGCACCACGTCGCAGCCGTTTAATTCAAAACAAGGAGACGTTTATATGACTTCCGCCATTCAGATCGGACAGGATGTGCCAAACTTTAAAATGGAAACGTACGACCCAAAGGAAAAATCGTTCGGCCTGTTTTCGCTCGAAGATGCCAAGAAGAACGGAAAATGGACTATTCTCGTTTTTTATCCGGCCGATTACACCTTTGTTTGCCCGACGGAATTGGCAGACGTGGGCGCATTCAACGATGAACTGGAAGCGGCCGGCGCTCAGGTCGTCTCCGTCTCTCGCGACACAATATACGTGCATTTGGCTTGGCAACGCGAAGAGAAGCTGCTGTCGCGTATCCGGTTCTTAATGGCCTCCGATACCACCGGCGCGGTCTCGCGGCTCTTCGGCGTCTCGGACGAGTCGACGGGTTTGTCGCTGCGCGGCACTTTTCTGATTAACCCCGACGGAAAACTGGTGAGCTCGGAAGTGAATTTCTACAATGTCGGGCGCAGCGCCGAAGAACTCGTCCGGAAAATGAAGGCCAACGCCTATCTCATGAACCACCCGGATGAAGCCTGTCCCGCCAATTGGTCGACCGGAGATAAAACGCTCAAGCCCGGCGCCGCATTGATTGGCCGCGTGGCTGAAGCCCTGAGCTAACTCCTCGTCAGTGGCGCAGCCGACCCATCGCGGCCCGGTGGCGCGCCGCAACAATGACACCGATACAGCCGGGGGAATGACAACTACAGACCGTTGGGGTGTCGCGGAAAGTGAAACCGTAGTCGTAGGTGATTTCTTCGCCTTTCGCGATGGTCCGCTTCGCTCGGAGCCATATTTGCCCCTCGACTCGGACGCTCGCGGCGTTCGGTTGACAGGAATGGTTGGCATAACGCGCGAGATTGTGTGACACAGAACCGTCGATGAATTCCCTCCGGTTCGCGCGGAACACAAAGACATTTCCCGCCTCCGCCATTTCCTTGCCCGCGCGGATCGCTATCCGCGGGCCGGCATATTCCACGATGGCCGTGGCGAAGGGAATCGTCAGACGGGCAAAAAGTCCAAGCCCATGAATCTTCGACGGCGCCGCATGGCACCATTCGTTACTGGTGATGGTTGGGGGTGGTTTCATGGGTGCTTTGGCTTACTAAGCTGAAAGGTGCCCGCGCTGACAAGCTTCGTCATCAGCCGTACAAAGTCCCGATTTCGAAGGCTCGACAAAAACGTGACCGAGGCGAATTGAGGCCGACTTGTCAGGAGTTGGGCCATTGGCGCGAGCTTACCGTTTAGCGCGTATCGCCGGCCATCGGCAAAAAAGTCAACGGCGGCGCCACGCTTGATATAAGCCAATCGGCTTCCCGGACGACGCGATAACAGCCAACCCTTTCGCAATCGTGACCGCAGGGTGGCCGCATCGACGGACAATTCCTCATCCAACGTGGCTCCTTTTTGTTGCGTTAAGAGCTCGCCAATAAGGCTGTTGAAGTCCTGATCGCCCAGGCGGCTCAAGCTCTCGGTAAGCAACTTTCGGAATTGAACGATGGCCGTCCGCGAAATTTCGGCTCGATTAACAACTCTCTTTAAATCAGGGTCGCTATAGCGAATATCCGGTTGCTCGCTTTTGGCCAGTCGCTCTTGCGCCGCAATAAGCATCTCCATCGACGAGGGCGCACGAAATCCCACCGAATAAGTGAGGCATTCCTCGAGAGCCGTGCCGTAATGGGCGAGCCCAGGCGGCAAGTAAAGCATGTCACCGGTTTCGAGAACCCAATCTTGCCTGGCATGGAAATGTTTCAGAATGCGGAGGTCGAGGTCCGGTATTAAATCGCTCGACGCTTGGCTATCCAAACACCATCGCCGGCGACCTTTTCCTTGCAATAAAAAAACATCGTAACTGTCGATGTGCGGCCCGACCGTTCCGCCACGGGGCGCGAAACTAATCATGATATCTTCGACGCGCCAATCGGGAATGAAACGGAACTGCTCGAGCAACGCAGCGACCCCCGGAACGTAGCGGTCGACCCCTTGAACCAGCAGCGTCCAATGGCTCACAGGCAGCCGGCGCAGCACCGCGCTTCGTTGCGGGCCATGCACCACCTGCCAAGGTTTCTTTCCCCCGCGCTGCATGACGAGACGCGAATCCACCTCGGGCTCGAGCGAAAGTCCCGCCAATTCATCGGGCGTTACCGGATCCTGGAAACCGGGAAACGCCCGGCGAATCAGCGCCGGCTTTTTTTGCCAATAGTGCTTCAGGAAATGATCAGGATCAAACGATTTCGTCACTAAAACCATGGTAGCAATTCGTTTGATTGTCCTATTTTCAGAAACCGCGGCTTTTTGTAACCGGATGATTTAGCAGACTGTCCAATCCTCATCCACGCATCCAGTCGTGTGTGGTTAGGTTGCGGGAAAGTTGGAGAGATTATGAACTCGATTAAAGAAACCGCCCAACAAGTTGTCGAAAACGTCGCGACCCAGCCAATTCAAGAAGGCAAGCTAACAAAGCAGATCGAGAATCAAACGGCGAAGCTTCCGTCGATGCTTTTCCTAAACCTGGCCTTGGGAAGCATTGCATTGTCGGCAAGCCTAGCACTCAATCGCCGGACGCGGCCTGGGGCCAATTTTGTGGGGCTATGGGCTCCGACATTTTTGTTGCTGGGCATTTACAATAAGTTGGTTAAGCTCGAAGGGAACGATCGCTACAACCAAGCGTAATCAATAGGCGCCCTATGCAGGAAGAGCTCAAACCCGCCCGAAAAGCCGATGTTCAAAGTGCCTCTATAGTCGAGGTGGCTGGGCAGTCCGTTCGGAAAGATTCCACTCCCCGCCGGCGGTTGCCGGCCCGTAAAATGGCTAAGCGGTCCAAAAAACGCTAGCCGTCTACGGGGCACGGCGACCTCCGGCTTGCTGGCCCGTCCCCTTTTTCCGTTAAACCGCGTCATGATTCTTCTGAAGAGCGGATCGTTTCTCTTCCTGTAACGGGTCCGAATAAATACGTGTCAGAAATAATACGACAACTGCATCGTCGTCCCAACTGCGGACAATTCCAATCCAGGAGGTCTTATGTCATCGCTCTTTAAAACGCCTGCGACCGACCGCCGGCAGCAACCGCGCGACATTTACGCTCAAGCCGAATACCGTTTTCGCCAATTTATCTCTTTGCCCAACATTGATGAAGTTGTGGAACGCGAGCCTTCTTCTCTTGGAGAGTTTGAGCGAGCCCTTGAATTAGCCTTGTCCGAGGCTTTCCGACCCGGCGCGAAAGACCGCTCGCGCCTTTTTTTGCAACGCATTCTTTACAGCGTCTACCGGCTGAAGCTTTTTTGGTTCGACGACTTAACCAATTACGCGAACGAACGTTCGCGTTATTTGCGAGACGTGCGCGACCGGATCGAGATGCCCTGGCAGAACTGGGAAAACACCCAATGCTCTCCGACGTCTCCCGCCCTTGATGTTGTGGCTGCTTTGCGGCAACGGGTCTCGCGCGATCTAAATCCTCCAATCTCGGCCGATGGATTGTTCTATCAAGACCAGGTCACTCTCCCGGGCTACCGATGTCTATTGGAAATTGCGTCTCTGGATGGGCTGGTTGAGGCGAGCCAACTCTCGCGCGTGCTTGGCGGGGCGTCAAACCAAGTGCACGCGATGTTAACCCGGCTAATCGTCGAGGAATATGGCGGAGGTCAATTACGCCGTAAACATTCATCTTATTTTAAAGCCATGCTGGACGAACTGGGGATGGATTCTCGACCGGAAGCTTATCTGAACGTCGTGCCTTGGCAGGTATTGGCTGGGATTACGCAAAGCTTCCTGCTCTCTGAGCGGAAACGGTTTTACCTGCGGTATATCGGCGGCCTTCTTTATTTCGAGACAGCCGTGCCCGCAGCCTTCCGCCCCTATCAAGCCGCGGCAGAGCGACTGAAGTTGGGGGCGGCGGCGGGCGGGTATTGGGCGCTCCATATTCGTGAAGACGAGCGGCACGGCCAATGGATGATTAATGATGTGGCATTGCCGCTGGCCGCCATGCACCCCCACGACGCTTGGGAAATCGTTTGGGGTTATGATCAGCAACGCATGATAAGCGACCGCGCCGGTGCGGCCGTCACTCGTCTTTGTCGCGACGCCTCGCAATGAAGCTCAGTTACATCCTTCCAATTCGACGCGCAGGCCTGGTTCCTAGCGACATTCAAGAAATCGCCTCTTACTTGCGGAGCCTCGCTCAGACCGGCTGCGAGATCTTGGTTATCGATGGGTCGCCCGCCTCTATTTTTGCTCTTCACCATGCCGCTTGGTCAAGCCACGCGCGGCACATCGCCGCCGATGGTAAATATGGTTATTTAAACGGGAAGGTCAACGGTATTCATACGGGTCTGTCCTTTTCCAGCTTTGACGCCACTGTCGTCGCTGATGACGATATCCGCTATGACGCCCACGGCCTTTCCGAGATTTACCGACGACTCGAGTCGGCTGAGCTGGTGCGCCCGCAGAATTATTTTCCCGCTGGACCCCGCGGTTATTCTTTGACCTGGTGGGCGCGGCTGGAATCCGCGCGGATGCTGCTTAACCGCGGTTTTCTTTCGACGGGCGACTACTCTGGCACCTGCGGATTTCGCAAGAGCGCGTTTCGCCGCGTGGGCGCTTTTGATGGGGACGTCCTTTTTGACAACGAAGAGATGGTGCGACACTTTGTTGTCGCCGGGGCCAGCATCGATTTTGCCACCGATCTCTTTATTGAAAAGCGACCACCGACAATAACTAAATGGTGGGAACAGCGCCCGCGGCAGGCTTATGAGGACTTTGTGATGCGGCTCAAAACGGCTTTTTTCTTGGCGATCATTCCGGCCCTCGTTGCCAGCCTCTGCGCAGGGGGACCGATCACCGCGCTGGTCATTGTCGCGCTTATTTTTTTGCCGGTGATGGCGATCGCGCAACGCGGCCGGCGAGGAACGGCGGGGGCTTTTTTCCCATGGTGGCTCACCTTGTACGCGCCCCTCTGGATCTTGGAAAGATCCGTCAGTGTTTATTGGGCGCTTTACTGGCGTATCACAAGACGCGGCTATCCTTTTGGCGATCGAATTCTTTCCAAGGGCACGGGCCGCGACTGGGTGGCCGGCGCGCGGCTGCTTTCTAGCGGACATTAAACGTGCCTCGCGATTGGGCGTCGGAAGAATTTGCCGACGCTTTGCGCCAGGCCAGTGAGTGGGTAACGACATACCGCGCCACCCTTTCCGATCAGCGCGTTTCTCCGGCAATTCGACCGGGTATATTTTCGGCCAAATTCCCCCCTCAACTTCCTGACCAACCCACGCCGTTTTCGGTACTTCTCGATCAATTTCGGCAGGACATTGTACCCGCCGTTCTGCACTGGGGACATCCCGCCTTCCTCGCTTATTTTGGTTCGACGACCACAGGTCCAGGTATCGTCGCCGAACTTCTGGCGGCCGGGCTGAATGTCAGCGCGATGACCTGGCAAACCTCGCCGGCAGCGACGGAGCTTGAGACGGTGGTGCTGGGTTGGCTTCGCGACATGCTCGGCCTTCCGTCCGAGTTCAGCGGCATCGTTTATGACACTGCTTCCGTCGGACTCGCGCATGCCTTGAGTGCGGCGCGCGAGCAAGTGCGTCCAGGCACTCGGCGCAATGGACTTTCAAAGGGATCCAAATCACTCCGCTTATATGCGTCCGACCAGGCCCATAGCTCGCTCGAGAAGGCAGCCATACTCCTTGGGCTGGGCGAAACCAATGTCATTCGGGTCGCGACCGACGAGGCGTTTCGCCTACGGCCGGAAGCGTTGGAAGAAGCCATTCAGGCCGATTGCGCGGAGGGACACGAACCCATGGCCGTGATTGCCACGGTGGGTACGACTTCGACCGCCGCGGTGGACCCACTCCGGTCCGTGGCCGCTATCTGTCGCCGTCACCATCTCTGGATGCATGTCGATGCCGCTTACGGAGGGGCCATGGCTTTACTCCCCGAGGGTCGTCCGTTCTTTGACGGTGCCGAAGAGGCGGATTCAATCGTAATTAACCCGCATAAATGGCTTTTTGTACCTCTCGACTTTAGTGTCCTGTTCGTCAAACGACCGGATATTTTGCGTGCCGTCTTTGCCCTCGTCCCCGAATATCTCGCGGGCGATGCGTCGAAGTCTGACGTGAACTATATGGATTATGGAATCCAGCTCGGTCGGCGCTTTCGTGCCCTGAAAGCCTGGATGGTCTGGCGGTCGTTTGGACGGTCGGGTATCGAAGCATTCCTCCGAGAACATCTGCGCTTAGCGGCGTTGGTCGGAGCCTGGCTGGAGGCGGATCACTCCTTTGAACGCATGGCACCCGCGTCGATGGCGGTGCAGTGTTTCCGGGCAAAGTTCGACGGGACTGTCGCCCAAATTGATGCGTTTAATGAAACCCTGCTTTCGCGCCTCAATGACTCCGGCAGCCTGTACCTGACGACCACGCGCCTGCGAGGCCGCGTTGTCTTGCGATTGGCCGTCGGAAATATTCTGACGAATGAAGAGGTTTTGCGGCAGGCTTGGTTAACGATTCAAAAGGAATCCCAGCGGCTGCGATCCGAGCGACAATAGTTACAACGCGGCAAGCTTTTTTTTAATGAGCTCTATTTGGTCGGCGGTCATTTGCAAGCCGGCGGTATCGTTATTGTAGAGAGCGCGTATTCGCTCACGATACAAACGCGACATTTCGGTCATCAGACTTTCCGTATCCGTCGCGACGACGGGCGTGGGAGGATTCGGGACGCGAACTTTTTTCATACTCTAAGCCTGCATGATCAATGTTACATCCGCATTGCAGCATTCCTTTCCGAATCGCCCATTTCGTCGCTTTTGCCAGAGCCTATTTAGTTGTACTGTATGAGAGTGTCGGATAGATGCCCGGTGGGGTAATTGGATTGGACTGTGAGTCTTCAGGGGGCCTTATGAAAAGGACCATGCTTCAAATGCTGCTTGGGTTTAGCGTAGTCTCCGCGGCCTCGGCTGAACCGGCAACAGAATGGAAGGACGTCAATGATTCCTTGGTGGGCGTGCACCTCCGGGTGAAGCGCTCATGGACGGAAGCGGACCTTCGCGAGACACCCGACACAGGCTCGATCACATTCCAAATTTCGGCCGATCCCCACATCACCATCACGGCGCAGCGCGAGAAAGCGGACTACCCTTTCGATGTTTGGGTTAGCTCGGAAATACTGACTCAACTTTTTGAACCGGGATACACTCGCCAATCCAGAGTTTTGTTTGCGGGTCGTTCGTCCGTTCTCGTCATCGGCACCGCAAAAGATAAAGAAGCTCGTATCGAGCAAACCTACTTTTCAAGCAAGCCCCCCTTTATCGACCAAATAACGTTTTCCGCCCCCAAGGATGCCTGGTCCAATGCCCAGACACAATTCGCCTCTATGCGAGAGGGTATTCACTGGAACCGGTAGCGCCGCGCCACGACCGGTAACCCCTTCGCCCTCTTGCGTGTCCCACGGTCAGCCATGCGTCCCTCGCACTCTCTTTCGTTAATAATTTCCCTCGGGCTCGCCGGATTCGGCGTGAGTGGTTGCGCCTTAATTCCCGGTTCCATTCGCTCGGAGAAACGCGACGTTTATAAATTCGACCATCCCTTTGCGATCGAAAGTCCCCAATTTCGTCATTCGGCTGAATCGCTTGGCACCGCGATGGTAGACAACAACTCCGCCGAGCTTCTGAAAAATGGCGATGCCATTTTCTCGACCATGACACGCGAGATCCGTGAAGCGAAGTATACCGTCAACCTAGAAACCTATATTTTTAAGCCCGACGCGGCCGGCCAACAGTTCGCCGATGCCATGGTGGCTGCAGCCAAACGCGGCGTGCAAGTGCGGTTTCTGCGGGACGCCTTCGGCGGCCGGGTTACGCTGGCGATGAAAAAACAATTGGAGGAGGCGGGCGTGCAAGTCCGGACGTATCGTCCGCTTAAGATTTTCACGATCTATAAAACCGCGCAGCGCACGCATCGTAAAATTCTCGTCATCGATGGTCATATCGCCTATACGGGTGGCCTGGGAATTCAGAAAAACTGGCTGGGCAACGCTCGGACAAAAAATGAATGGCGCGATACGCAGGTGCGCGTCGATGGTCCCGTCGCCGCACAGATGCAGGCGATTTTTTCAGAGGATTGGACTTACACGACGGGCGAAATTTTGGCGGGAGACCACCTTTATCCGACGATCGCTCCCGCCGGCTCGATCACGGCACAAGCGATTCGCGCCTCCAAGGGGGACGCCTCCTCCCTGGCTAAAATGCTCTATTACGTCGCCATCCAAACCTCCAACAAAAGTATTCATATTGCCAATCCCTATTTTCTACCGGACAAGCAGGTACGCGACGCTTTGGTGAAAGCCGTCAAGCGCGGCGTTGATGTCCAGATCATGGTTCCAGGACGCTACAGCGATTCCGCGATGGTGCGTTCCGCTTCCTGGATGCATTACGGCGAATTACTGAAGGGCGGTGTAAAAATTTACGAATACAAACCGACGATGATGCACCACAAAACACTCGTCGTCGACAGCCTGTACGCGACCATCGGTTCCATTAACTTCGATGCCCGCTCCATGAACAACAATGCGGAAGAGAGTCTTGCTTTTTACGATCGTGGATTCGCGGAGAAAATGGAAAAAATGTTCGCCGACGATCGAAAAAATTGCGACGAAGTGACCTACGACATCTGGAGCCACCGCGGCCTGCATAAACGCCTCACGGAGTTGGTGTTCTGGATTTGGGAACCTTACTATTAAGCAATTGGGGTTGACGCTTTCATGAACAAAGTAAAGTTGGGGTCCCAAGGCGCGATCGTCTCCCGGATGGGTCTGGGCTGTATGGGGATGAGCGAATTCTATGGCGAACGTAACGATGCCGAATCCGCGGCAACGCTTCACCGAGCTTTAGATCTGGGGATCAATTTTCTGGATACCGCCGATGCCTATGGCTTGGGCGACAATGAAACGCTGATCGGCAAAACGATCCGCGGCCGCCGCAACGATGTTTTTCTGGCGACGAAGTTCGCTAGCCTGCGCAAAAAAGAAGATCCCTCCTTTTGGGGAATAAGCGGCCGACCCAAGTATGTCCGGCAAGCATGCGACACCTCGCTCCAACGCCTGGGTGTCGATCACATTGATCTGTATTACCAACATCGCGTCGATCCAGAAACGCCGATTGAAGAAACCGTTGGCGCCATGTCGTTGCTGGTGAAAGCGGGAAAGGTGCTTTACCTGGGACTCTCAGAGGCCTCGCCCGCAACGGTCCGGCGCGCGCATAAAGTTTTTCCCGTGACAGCCTTGCAAACCGAATTTTCCCTCTGGGAACGCCACGTCGAAGCGACGATCCTGCCGACCGTTCGCGAGCTGGGGATTGGATTTGTTCCCTATAGCCCTTTAGGCCGCGGGTTCTTGACGGGAACGATTACTCAAAAAAGTGACCTGTCCGCAAACGATTCCCGGGCCCAACGCTATCCGCGGTTTGCGGGGGAGGCCTTCGAGAAAAATCAAGCGCTGGTCGGGCGGGTGAAAGCCATCGCGGCGCGTCGGGGAATCACAGCCGGTCAGCTGGTGCTGGCATGGGTACTGGCCAAAGGCGAAGACATTGTGCCGATTCCCGGAACCAAACGCCGGAAGTATTTGGAAGAGAATGCGGCGGCCGCGGAAATATCCCTGTCTTCCACTGACATTGCCGAGCTCGAAGAGGCGGTTCCGGAAAACGCCGTCGTGGGCGACCGCTATGCGGCGGCGAATATGAAGGCGATTGATCGCTAGCAACCTTGTTAGCGTCCCTGCCGAGCGCGGGAAAGACCGTTTATCGCCCGATGAGAACGTTCGATGCCGTCGCCCTTGCGATGTCACGCGTGATCCACCAAAAAATAACGGGCCTGCGGTAGGCTTGGGAAAACCAGTAAGGCAGAAATCCATGCCCATAAGGTATGTACAGGCACACTGGGACACCGGCGCGCTCGGCAATCCGGCGAACCGGCTGGGCGGGCAATCCGTAAAGCAGCTCCACCTGACAAGGTGTCCGCGCTTTCAGTAATCGGTCGATCGCTTTTTCAGCTAACGGACCGTCATGCGTAGCGACCGACACGGACCGCGCGCGTCCCGCCAACCGGTCAATCACGGCCAGAAAACCTTCGCGTAAATTTATTTCGGGCGTTTGGGGGTCCGGCAATTGGCCTTTAACGACACGCACAGGAAGTGCGCGCTGGATCGCCCAATCCGCATCGGCGAGACTACGCCGCCAGCGGCCCGGCAACGTACAGCCAATGCCTGGATAATGGGTCTGGGCTTCGTCGATCATCGCGAAGGTGTCATCGGCCTCGCCATGCCCCTGAGCGTCGAAGTGTAAGGGGACCGAGCGCATTTTACTACGCTCCAAGACCTCTTTGAAGAGCGTCCGGTTGAAACCAATAAAAGGGGCTTTGATCGAAAGGTAGGAATCGAGTTTTTCACTCGCCAAGGCGTCGAGCGCTCGCAGATAGGCGGCGGCGACAAGTTCGGGAGATTCTTTAACGTTGTTCCAGTAAGCAAGGGTCGTTGGACATTGGCGGGTGGCTTGGCGGCGGCAAGCCTTCAGACCATCTTTCAATTCCGGTCCGACGATGTAGGAGGCCGCCGCGAACCGGCCGATCTTCTCCCACCCCTCGATTAAGACTTTTTTAACGGACGGTTCCATCGATTCCGGCTATCAGGCCGGAGTGTTTTCGAAGGTTAACCAATCTTTATGCCACAAGACCGAGCACGTTCGTTCGCATAGACCGGCCCGCCCGAGGATGGCGCCGGAGCAATAGAGGCCGTCGAGAATAAATACCCCTCCGCGAGGGGTCACATATTTTTCGAACTCGAAGGTTTTTTCGATGGAGCGAGTCACGCGAAAGCGCCGATCCGTCCACCGGTACATCTCCGGCATAAATGCAAGACCGTCTCGTTTGCCCTTGGAATCGAGTGTCGCCTGAATTTCTTGGGCTGAACGCACACACGCGTAGCGGCCCGGCAAGCCATTGAGCGCCGGCACCACAGTCGTCGCGGGCGCGGCAGGTTTTAACCACTCGTCGCGGAACATCAGCGGGCAACCGCGCCCGCAACCTTGTCCGGCGGGGTTGCTACTGCAATCAACGTTCTCTAGCAAAACCGTCCGCGCAATGGGCCGGAATATCCCTTCGTCATCAAGCATGCTGCGAATAATTTTTTGGACGCGGTAAATCTCACCGCAATGAATCCACTGATAGGGAAGAAATGGCAATCCCCGATGTTTCGAGTCCGCGTCGAGGGTGCGTTGAATGCTTTCCTTGTCGAGCACCTGAACCCATTGGCCCTCGGCATAAATGGATGAAGCGCCCACCCGATATTTACGGAATTGCCGACGGAGGTGTGTTCGTACGCCCAAGTTATGGCGGAAGTGGTATCCCATCCGGGGACCCAGGCGATGCTCGCCCAAGGTATTGAAGAATTGACAGGGTGCGAATCTGGACATACGTGCCTTCTAGAACCGACTATTAAATGATCGACGACGAGAGACAAAGTGTAGCAGTTGATTGTTACTAGAGTATGAACAACAAGGCCCCATTTTGACTGGGCCTACTCCCCCGAAGGCACCGCCCGCCCCGATCGCCGGACTCCCTTCCTATTTCCCCGAAGGTTTTAAATGACCCGCGATATCGTCGCCGAGAGCCAGGCTCGCACGCTGCAAGGCGTCCACGAGACTTTCGTATCCGGCCAGCGTGGGTTTGATCTGCACGTCCGAGTCCCCTTCGACAGGATCGGTTTCGGATTCGACTGGACGATAGATCCAATGGGCCCGGACATGGGCGCCAGAAACCTCCGTGACATCAAAGCGGGTGAAATCGACGACGAGCCGTCCGCCGGTTGCGGCGATGGCACGACTCCCCGCCGCAACGAAGCGGCGGTCTGGGAGGCGCTGACTGAGCTCGTCGGCGAGAAGCCTCGGCAAGGACTCCTTAAGAGGCGTGGCCCAGCGTTCTTGCTCTAGCACTTTGACTTTGTTATCGCCCTCTCGGACCACCAATTGCGGACGGTCGACCAGTGGCGGTAAAGCGACCGGTCCAACGACAATCGTTACGAGAGGACCGGTCTGCGGTGGCGTGGGTCGGACGGCATCCAGCGTATAAAAATTTTCATGCGGCGACAAACACCCACCCAGCGAGGCCAGTGCGGCCAACCCTATCCCTAGACGACTAAAATGACGACTCATTTATCCTCCTTGGCTTTACCGCGGAGCAACGCTTCCGGATGCTGATCCAAATAATCGGTAAATACACGAAGTGAATCGGCGGCGCGGCCGACGCTGGTCAACGTCGCATGGACATCGTTCGTCAACGGTGCGTCGGTCGTCGTACTGCTGAGCGTGTTATTGAATGACAAAAGAACATTGTCCACGTCCCGGCCAATTTTTTCGAGCGGCAAGTGGTCAATTTTGTTGGCCACGCTGGCGATGGTCTTCTGCAGTTCATCAAGATTGCCGCGAACCGTTGGGAGCGGCATAGGCTCGAGCTCGGGATGCGGCTTCACTTTCGCCGCACGCGGGAAATTGTCGACCGCAATATAAAGTTGTCCGGTGAGCAAATTGGCAGAGCGAAGCTGCGCCCGGTAGCCCCGATCGATCATATGCGCCACAAGCGGATGCGAGGAATGCCCGGGGTAAGCACCCGCCTTCGGATCGCGGGAGCGGATGCGTTCCGGATAAATGTTAATAAACACTGGAAAAATAAATCGGTCTTTCACGTGATCATATTCGGCGTGCAAAGCCGTGACGTCGCCGACAGTAATTCCCAGGAAATCGACCTGAGAACCGACGGTCAAACCACGCAGGGACTCGTCAAAATAAAGCACGTAGGGTTCAATAACGCGATCGGGCGGTTTCATAGCCAGATCGCGATTGGCCGCCAATTCAAACCGAGTTTCGGGCGCTGCCGGAGCGCTCAAGTTGGAAGTCGTCGGCGCTTCAAAGGCGACACCACCCAGAAGGATCGTTGTGATCGATTCTGTCAGAAGACGGATGCCCGAGGAATCGACGGACATGTCGACGCCGCTGGCGTGCCAGAAGCGGCTGTCTTGGGTGACAAAGCGGTCGTACGGCGTATAAATAAAAACTTTCAGGGTAATGCCGCGGCCGTCGTCGTCCAGGGCCAGCGCGCTAATTTGGCCGACTTGAATATGATGAAAATAAACCGGCGCACCGGTGCTGAGGGAACCCAGATCCGGAGTGCTTAAGACAAATTCTTTGCCCGGCACGTCACCCGTAATTCCCGGCGGATTTTCGAGACCGACGAACTCGCGTTTGGTCGTTTTCGATCGCCCTACATCCATATCAATGTAAGCGCCCGACACCAATGTTTCTAGCCCGGAAACGCCGTTACCGCCTAAACGGGGACGAACAATCCAAAACCGCGTATCAGAAACAAGGAAGGGTCGGGCAAAGCCAGCGATCTCGACCGACACTTGAATGTTCCGATGATCCGGATCGATCGTCACCGATTTCACGTCACCCACATCAACGCTCTTGTAACGCACTTTGGTTTTTTCGGCGGTGATGCCTGCGGCATCTTTAAAAGCGATGGTGATCGTCGGACCGTGAGTAATCAGCGCGCGAAGGGCGATCCAACCGGCCAGCAGGGCGGCAATGATCGGGACGAACCAGACGAGCGGCAAGCGTGTGCGCTGGCCGACAGCGGCGGGGACATCCCGATGATCTTGTTCAGGATCCACGGATAGGGTCGGGAGTTGATGAGGCTTGATGATCCCACATGAGACGCGGATCAAATGCTTGCGAGGCATACATCGTTAAAATGACAACCGATGCAAAGAGTGGGACCCCGGGACCGGCCGTAACAGTGGCAAGACCTCGCAGTTTCACCAGGGCAACGAGCAAGCCAACCACAAAGACATCGAGCATCGACCAACGCCCGATGAACTCGAGAAAGCGATAGAGTCTCGTGCGTTCTTGAAGCCGCCATCGCCATTGATAATGCGTGCTGATAATCAACAGGCTGAGCGCCGCTAATTTAAGAAGCGGCACGAGAATGCTGACAAAGAAAACGAAGATCGCAAGGGGCCAAGAGTTCCCCGACCACAGTTCTATAATCCCACTCAAAATGGTGTTGTTGTCAACATAGGTGAGTGTGGACGTCCGCATAATCGGTAACATATTGGCGGGAAAATACAGAATCGCCGCCGCGAGCACGAGGGCCGCCGTCCGCTGCAGGCTCGCCGGCTTTCGCGGATAAACCGCTTGGCCACAACGTGGGCAATGAATATTTTCAGGTCGCTTGGATTTGAATTGCATCAGAAACCCGCAGACATCGCAAAGCATAAGTCCGCGCGCCCGGGCCGTTACAAAATTTTCGTTCATGACTCGGTTTGAACCTTGCTCCAAAATTCAATCGCCTCAAAAGCGTGCGAGGTGGCGGCATGCAGGACCATAAAAATACCCAGTGACCAGAGGCCGACACCGAGCAACACGTGCGCCCAACTTCCCAATTTTACAATGGCAACCAGGGTGCCCAACATGAAAATCTCAATCATGCTCCACGGACGCAAGCGCTTCCGCAACCGGAATAAAAATGTCAGCGAGAAGCTTCGTTTAAACTTGGCAAACCACAGCATTCCCAACGTGCAGCTTAGTTCGATCGCCGGAATAAACAAGGTTGTTATCGCCACGACGAACGCCACGAAGCTCATCCCCTGCTTATAAAGCGCGAGCGACGCGCCAGGCAATGTCGCGAACGACCGATCCCCGCCCGACTCAATCGCGACAATTGGAAAGCTGTTCGCCAACAGAAAAAAAACCGCCGCCGCCAGGCCTAAGGCCAGCGCGTCGTCTACCCGTTTGGCCAAACCCGCGCGGTAAACGACCGCATCACAGCGAGGACAGTGGAAAGTGCTGTGTTGAACGGCCGGCAGCCGCAGCAAGGCATCGCAACTGTGACAGGCCGTCAGATGCACTGTTGGAGTTTGCGCCGACATGGCTTGAGCATACATGAAAAAACATTTCCCCGTTCAAAATCTTGTCTCAGTATCGCTGGCTGTAACATCGCCGCGATAATGCCTTGGCGGGATGAATCGTTACGCTCCCATTAATGGTAAAACGAGCCCGTGTTTGGAACCTTGAGCCATTGCCGAATGATCCACCATTAATAATTTCCTTAAGATCGTCTCGAACTCGGTGAATATCAAATAGTGCGCGCGGTTCGGATAGGGGAAAAAAATTCCTTCGGACCATTCGGCGAGGAGTTTTCCAACTTGGATGGGAACATCACTATCCGTTGAACCGTGAAAGACCAGCGGATGCAAGGCCCTTATGGATTCCTGTGAGACAGGCATTGGCGTTTGGACAGCTTTCAGATCCGCGAATACGGCGCCCCCGCCCTTCTCATATCCTTCCAGGCGATTTTCCCTAAAAAGTCTCGCGGCTTCGAGCTCCGACAGCGTGTTACGATCGTCGTCCGGCCTATGAAGAAGGTAGGCCGAGAAATAAGCATCGCTGTCGGACAAGATTTTCCGGCCTTCGCGATCAAATGCATCTCGAGTGTTTTTCAAATTGAGACGCGCCGTGCCGAGCCGCAGCCGGGTGCTTCTCGAATAGTGCCGCCAATGGCTCCATGATCGCGGCAGACCCATCGGGCTGACTAAGGCCAGCGCCGCTAAGCCCTCCGTATCGGCGCAGGCCAGGGCGTACGTAGCACCGGCCGAAAACCCAACCATTCTAAACCGCTCGCTGGGGCCGAGCAGCGCAGTTTTAAGTTCTTTGAAGTCCAGACGCCAGTCAGCAAGTGTGCGGTCACGTTGCGGAGTGGATTGGCCGATGCCAGGACGCTCGGGAACGATTAACCGAACACGCAATCGCCGTAAAATTTCATTAAGTCCTGGAAAGCGTTCGAGAGCAGAGCCCTGAAATGCGTGGGTATGAAAAACTGGGGTTCCTGAGCCGTAATCGCGGTAACGGAGCACTCGCCCGTCTCGTAGAACCAGCTGATGGTCGGGAGGATTGAGCCGCGTGTCTTCGCCGTTCTCAGGCAAAAGACCGGGCATACCGCGCATCAACGTTTTAACATTGGAGTTCAACACCGCCATGATCTCCTCCGCCGTTCCTTTCGGAGTTACAGATGTGCCAATTCTAATGCGCACGGAAAATGGCGCAGGGGTTTTTAGCTTCGTTCCGGCATGCCAGCCCGAGGAAAGAACGTCGTGCGGTGTCCAGTCTAGCGACAATCCGGCAAACGCGACAGGAATGATCGGAAATCCACTTTTTAAGGCGCTATGGCCCACTCCCTTGCGCCAGTCCTTGAGTTGTTCCGCCGGATCGGCCGTGGCGCTTCCCTTCGGACAAACGATCCAGACATGTCGGGGATTTTCTTGCAAGTAGGAGACCATTCGATCGGTTAATCGTTGGCTCTGCGGCGCCGGCGTTAGGGAAGCGGGATTCGCCGATACGACGCGTTCCGCGATTCCGAAGTATTCGAGCCCACGGCGTTCAAAGTCTTCCGTCCTCGGGCGTTTATCACCGGTCACTAGGATCCGAGGTACCCGTCCCGCGCGCGCGGCAATCATCAGGGCCAGCAGGAACACATCAACTCCCGACTTATACCCATGATTGACGACGACGTAAAAGGGACCGTTCACGGGCAGATTATCCAGGCCTTCGACCTGCACGTAGCGGTCGATATAGCGAACATAAAAAGCAAAAAGCGCTTTGATCGGCCAAGCGCGGGCGCGCACATCGTCCGACGATTTGCGTAAGGTTTGATGAAGAATAAAGGCCGCGGGGCCAACCAGCGCCGCTGCACTGAGAAGCATTAAAACAGTCGGTTTTACCCACCGGTGCCGCCCGGTAGATCGTTCCTCCGGGAGGTTCATGCGTAAAGCTGCCGTCGTAGCGGGACGGCGTACCCACTCGGCCTGCCTCTGACCTTCGAGCGAGGGAACAAGCGATGATACCGGGGCAAGCATCAGCGCTTGCGGAGTAAACAGGCTCATGTTTGCGGTCGCGATGGGAACGGGATTGAAAGCGACGCGGGATCCTGCCGCGATCAAATTGGAGGGCAAGCAAAGGACGAGGGCCAGCGTCACAGATTTCTGTAATAAAAGCGGGAGGCCTCGCATAATGTCATTTATTATGGCCAAATCCCTCCCCCTTGGAATAGACCTAAAATGAGGGGCCGCGAGACCTAAGAAAAGTTTGGTCTTTGGATTGTTTCGTTCCTGGTCCACCTTCCGCGACCCCTGGGATAAAAAAAAGAGCGCCCGAAGGCGCTCCTCTTTTTTCCGTCTTTGTATAGGTTGGTTAGTGGCTTTTCATTTGCAGGTCCGGCGCGGCGGCGTCGCCGAAACGGTAGCCTACCGTGAATCGCTGCGTAGTGCCGAGATCTCCGTATGGGATAAATACGTAATCGACATTCAATCCCCAGAATTGGAAACCGACCCCAGTGCTGAACCCGACGAGGCTGCTGCCCAATTGATCCTGGGCATGTCCCGCTTGGTAACCGACGCGCAGGGCCGTCCATGAGACGGGTTTGTACTCGACACCCACGTCTTCATACGTCCGCGCATCGCGCAACCAGGAATCGACGCTTGCCGCGAGGACCAGGCGGTGCTCAAAGAGCCCGTAGCTTCCCCCAAACCTGACTCCCAAGGGAAGTGGTTCGGTGGCATCCACGTATTTTAGGCCTGTTCCCAGGTTGGCGAGCGAGAAGCCGAGCGACCAGGGTTTTTCCACGGCGCGGTAGAGCGCTCCGAAGTCTACAGCGAAGGCATGAGCGCTCGCGCTATCCAAATAACTCTGGACCAATTTCACGTTGGCACCGAGCGCCAGTCCAGGAAGAAACGTATTTGGACGGGCGTACGAGAGCATGAGCGCGGAATCCTTGGACGTAAAGGTGTAGTCCGGCGTGTAATAATCGCCGAGCCGCCGCTCAATGCTGGGCACTTGCAAGTAATCCGCCCCCGCACTCCACACGCCCCCCCTCGCCGGCAATGCAAACCCGACAAACCCCTGGTTCGTATCCTGGTAAAGATTGTTATAGGAAGCGTCCAAACGCGGAGTCGCAATCGTCGCGGCGCCCGCCGGATTCCAGTACATCGCATGTGCATCGTCGACAAGCGCCACACCGGCGCTGCCCATGGCGAGCTCGCGCGCGCCGACGCCGATTTCGAGGAACTGAGCCCCAGTCGTTCCGGAACCGTTCCCCGCCCAAGCCGTGAGCGGTAAGCTCATGGCCAAGACGACCGGGCAGGCACTCTTCAAGAGACTTTCGATCCGATTGGATTGCCGATTAAATATTCTCATGGTCTTTTCCTGGATCCTCATGATGGCGCTCATTTCAGCACCGCCATTTTGACGACATGCTGTTTAGGCTTTAGACCGGGCACGTCGAACACGGCAAAGTACACGCCAGTCGCCACGTCGGCACCGTTCATGTTCTTGCCATCCCATGCCGTGTAGTAAGTGATACCGCCGGCTTTGACTCCTTCGTCAATGACTCGTACGAGCTCACCCGACACTGAAAAGACTCGGATAATCACGTGTCCGGCATTCGCGGCCGGCAAGTCATAGTGCAGGATCGTTCCGTCGGTCGTCATCGATGATCCATCGAGCAGACCAATGGTCTTCGATTTCAAGTTAAACGGATTTGGGAAGTTGAACGCTCCGAGCGTGGCCCCCCCATAGGCGGCATTCGTCGGACCCGGCGGCGTCGCTGTCCTGACGCCGACCAGGACAAAGCTTCCACTTTGCGAAGCCGCGCGGGCAACATCGAAGCCGTAGCTGTGACTCTTGTAAGGAGCCAAGCCTTTGAGAGACGGGCTCGCGCTGGCCATTCGAATGGAACTTGCGGCCGGAGCATTCCCGAGACTGTTGACCGAGACTGTGAAGCGGCCGGTAAGAGCGTCATAGAAACCTTCGCCGGGCACGGGAACAATTTGTCCGTTGATGATTTGTGCCAGGCGCAATGATTTCGGATCGGGCAACGTCGTCCGGCTAACGGGCAGAGTAATATCTAAAGACTTTCCATTTCCGAGCTGTAGATTGGCATCGCTCGCGAGTTCGAAGGAGTCGCTCATGATCGTCGTTTGAGTTACGGCGGCGGAGACCGATAAGGACGCATCCCGCACGATTTGCACCGTGGGCAATGTTCCTGAGGCCGTAACGATCGATCCCATAGGGAAGTCAATCGATGCGCCTTGATTATCGGTATCACTTTCGACGCTACCGCCGAAGGCTTCATTACGAATCGTGCTATTCGACTGTTCTTTAACTGTCGTCAAGTTCACCAAGGTGTCGATCGTTTGGGCCTTGTCGCCGTCGTCGGTAATTAACCGGCAGGTGCTGACCGTGGCCGGCATGGTGATGACTGAGGCTTCGTAAACATTATTTGGGGCTGAGACTAGCGTGTAAGGAGTGGCACCGGTATCCGTGTAAGTCGCCCCCGCGCTGCAGGCGAGCGTCGGAGCAAATGCCAGAACCTTCGGCACGCGGACGGTCAGGTCGATCGTCGCGCCCCCAAGCGGCTTATAAAGAACCGTCGGCGTCGGCGGAATGGCGCTTAAGCTGAGATCCGGCGCCGTCACGACTGAGGCCGTGGCGGTGACTTGTGTGCCGGCAGGATATTTCCCATCGGTTGTTGCAAAGATCTTAATCACATCCCCCGGTGCGGGGTTGGGCAACGTATAAACCCCGTTGGCATCCGTTTGGGTTGTCCAGTGCGGAGCATCGGGCCCGAGCCGCGCGGCATTGACTGTGTCGTCGTAAGCGTACACATCGGCCCCACCGGCGGCTACTTTGCTGGGGAAGACCGAGGCGTAAACCGTTCCGGTAATTGAGCCCGGCGCGCTGACGAGGGCGAAGTTCACCGTCGCGGGCGTGCCATTTTCAATAATCGACTTGTCGGTCGCGCTGGCAAATCCGGGAACGGCGGCTTCCATGCGATAGATGCCGTCGGCCAAATTCGGAAAGGCGTAGGCGCCCGTCGAATCGGTCGTTTGGGTTTTCGTCAGCGTTTTGGTCCGAATTGTAACCGTGGCTCCAGCGAGTTTAACCCCGCCCGAGTCCGCGACCGTACCCGAGATTGTTCCGCCTGCACCGGCGCTTTTATCGAAGTCGACATCAAGCGTGATGGTTTGGTTGTCGGTCAAGGTGACATTGGACAACACGGGCGGGTAATTGGGAGTCGTGCAAGCCAGGTTGTAGTTGCCCGACGGGAGAAACGCGACGGTGTAGCTGAACTGAATGTTGTTTAACGCGGCCAGGAATCCGTCGGCATCGTTGGCGGCAAAGGACGAATCTACCGCGTCCTTCTGCGCTTGCGTCAAGTTCGGCGGTATCGCCGTGCCAAAGCCCAGCAGGCTGGCATTCTGGTCGTAGATCGCGCATATCGGAATATGGCTAAACACTTTATTTTCATCGCCGCCCGCCGCCACAAAGTCATCTTTGGTCATGATGTGGCTGCCGTTCACTTTTCCAGTGATCGTCGCGCTACCAAAACTACTGGCGATATTAACCGGCACGGCGCTGCTGCCGAACACCGTACTGAAGACATCGGCATGCGCCGCGTCGACGACGGCATTGGCCTTGCCGAGCAACGTATGAAACTCCGGCCCGCCTTTTTGTGAAGCGAAGAGGTAAAAGGTCAATTCTCCGGGCGTTACTTTGGGAGCGGAAAATTGGCCGCCACCCACGTTGCCCGGAATAAACCCGACGGACGCAACGTTCAGGACATTATTGAAAGAACTTTTATCAAGGGAAAGTTGCAGATTGGGATCTTGATTGTTCTCGGGATTGCCCAGTGACTGCAGGGTGTCGAGCGTCAACGACGTACCGCGGGGATAGGCCACAACGGTGGCGAGCAAGAGCCCGTCGGTGTGCCCGCTGCCATGGCTTGTATCGACAACGACGGTGCCTGCCGGCAATGCGCCCGTGTGGACGTCCACGCCGACTCCGTTCTGGACGGTCAAGGTTACTTTGGTGGTTTGCCCAATCCCGACAACGACGTTATTAAGGACGGTGTTCGTTACCGTGCATCCGCCGCCGTTGGCTTGAAATTGCAGGTTGTAACTGCCCGCCGGTAAACCCGGAATGTTGACGACGCCGCTTTGATCGGGCGATCCCTGATTCCACGACCGGACACTTTGTCCGTTCGCATTCACACTGGCGCCGCAGTAACCCGTTTGAAACCAGTCAGATCCGGCGCCCAGTGGCGGCTGCGTCACCGGGAGCCAGCGCGAGCCGTTCGACGTCGCGAGCGTAACTTCGATCGAACCTGCTTTCGCCATGGTGAAATTCAAGTTTGATGCCGACGTTTTTAACGTTAAATCGGCGGTCGGAGAATCATTTAAATTAACCGGCCCATACGTAATACCTTGCGCTTGAATGAAGTAGGTGTGGCCCGACGGAACTTTCAATGTGTACAGCTGCGTTTGGCCTATGCCGGTCGAGACCGTAACGCCGCCGTTGGGTGGCGTATTATCGCCCGGAGTCGATTGCCCATAGGCTAGGATCGTCACCGGATTGAGGCTGAGATCGGCCTCGTCGGGGAAGGTTAAAGTTCCGGAAATGGTTCCATCGGCACCGGCGTTCACGGGAATCGAAACAACAATCGGCGTGTTGGAGCTAATGAGGACGCCCGACACTGCGTTGTAAACCTTGAAAATTCCGAGGTTATCGATCGTTAAGCGAATATCATCGGTGGTGCTGTGGGTACCGTCCGCACCATCAGTCACGACAGTCCCGGATTGCGAAAAGGGAGAGTTGACCGAGCAATTGTAATTCCCAGGTGTAAGATCATGGAAGTTGAAAGTTCCTGTAGAGAGTTGTCCTCCGACATTTCCAGCGCCAGGGTTCGGGATATCGCCCCCGAAGGTGTCGGAGCCGGGGTAGGGGCTAAAATCGGGATTGCAGTTCATCCAAACGCCGGGCAGCGCCGCTCCGTTCATCCGCACAGAACCCGAAATGGTTCCGGGATGCGTCAGAGCGCCGAGCGTGATGGCGGTGCTGTATGTCGTGGTCCAACTCGGGGTCGAAAATTCGAGATTCACGAATCCCTGGAGGGCCGGGGCCGTGACGTCTAAGAAGAAAGTGGTGGTGTTCTGGTCCAAACCGTAAAAGTTGGCCACGCCATTCATGTCGGATTGCGTATATTGAACGGGATTGCCAGTGGGGGACGTTTTCAGACGAAGTTGCGCCATCGGAACGGCGGCGTTGACGCCATTCTTAAGGAAGACCGAGAGGTTTGGGAATCCAATATTGCTGCCGTCGCGAGATCCTTGGTTTTCGGTCGACGGCGGAGGCGCGAAGCTTTGCGTTAAATCGATGGTGCCGGGAATCGTAAAATTTTGGGTCGGCGTGAGCGTGGTGTTCACAGGTGCTCCGCTGCCGCGGTTATCCTCCGCTGAAAAAACGTTGCAGTTATAGGTATTGGCGGGTCCGGGACGCAGGTTGTAAAAAGTTAAGGTTCCGGTTTGGCCGGCAAAAGAGCTAATGCCGAAGCTTGCTTGCACATTGTTGGACGCCACATTACAACTTCCGGTCACGAGTTTTGGAAAACTTCCGCCGGCCGGCAACTTGACCGTCATATTCACGGTCGCATCGGAATTTCCGCTCGTTAATGAAATCGCTTTGGTTCCGCCGTCCGTAATCGACTGAGGTCCATTGCTTGGAGACATCGACTGGTCCCGCATCGAAGGCGTACAGCCGGCATTGGCAGCCATGAACTGATAAGCATCGCTGGTCGTCAATCCCGAAAAAGTCGCTATCCCACTACCGTCGGCTGTCGTAACGACGCTCTTCGTTGAATCCGGTCCTTGTGACCCTTGCACCACCGCCACCACTTGAGCGTTCGCCGCGCAACCCGCCCCGTTGACGGTCACCGTAAAGGAAGCCGCATGCGCGCTTGTAACGAGCGCAAAACTGGCCAGCAGCGAAAGCCGGAAAATCTTTTCGAGTTGGCGGGCGGATTGTTGTGATGAAGATTTCATGTCATGCCTCCAGGAGCGAATGAGAAGAGCGGGTGATTGCCGAACGGATGAGAGGGGCGACGGCCGATTAACAATGGTTGACATCAAGGGCAGGGATAGCAGCGGTCTTAAGGAATGTCAAGGGGTATTGCGTAGTCGCTGCCCGGCTGACTCGGCGGGTGAACGATTTATGTTAGCGCGTTACGCCCGTAGTGCCGAGGTCGTTGTAACTCGCCCGTCGACCGAGGCCTCTAATGGAACAAATGAAACGCAAGGTTGCTCGTTCATCCCCCCATCCATTTGATCAGATTCTGCCCCGCGGCACCACGGCCGTCGACGTCCAAATTGAGGGTCACGCCGTACACTTAACGCATCCCGACAAAGTGCTTTATCCCAAATCGGGTTTTCGTAAACGCGATATTCTCGAGTATTACAGTCTCATCGCACCCGTTATTCTTCCCCATATTAAGGACCGCGCGCTGACCATTAAGCGCTATCCCGAAGGCGCGTCCGGGCGTCCCATTTATACGAAGGACGCCCCAAAATTCTTACCGGACTGGTTTAAAAAAATCACCGTCGACCGCAAGCATGAAAAAAATGGCGAAATGAAAATTACCTGGCCCATCTATAGTG
>JBBQYF010000002.1:0-43894 GCA_038208955.1 Elusimicrobiota bacterium | reverse complement strand
CGGGGTTTGGCATCCACCAGGAGCGCCTTGGGGCCGTCGCAGACTACTTTTGAATTAGTATCTGAAAGGGAAGTCACCGTGACTAGTCGCGTCGATGGACTCTTTTACCAGCTCCATTGCTCTCAGTTCCAGATCCACCAGAAGGGGGCATTATGACTTCCCGTAACGGTGGCAGTTCTCAGGGGCGATCTGTGACGGCTAAAAAGCTTCCCCCAATCCTTTCCATCCAACCCTCTCAATCTCCGAATAAATCCTTTCCAGTTGTTGGCGTCGGCGCATCGGCTGGAGGACTGGAAGCTTTTACACAGCTCCTAACCGCTTTGCCCATCGATACGGGAATGGCGTTTATCTTGATCCAACACTTATCCGCGGACCATAAAAGCCTGCTCGCGGACATTCTCTCGCGACAGACGAAGTTACCCGTCACGGAAGCAATCGATAAGACGCCTGTCGAACCCAACCACGTGTACGTCATCCCGCCTAACACCCAGATGAGTATTCACAGGGGCGTCTTGACGCTGACCGGACGAAAAGAGGCCGGTAGTCCTTTCATGCCGATAGATTATTTCTTGCGGTCGCTGGCCGCGGATAAAGGCAGTGAGGCGATTGCGGTCATTCTTTCCGGGGGTGACGGCGACGGCTCTCACGCGCTTGAGGCGATTAAAGCGGAAGGGGGAATCACCTTTGCCCAAGATGCTTCGGCCAAGACCGGGTCCATGCCGGCGACCGCGATGGCGACGGGGCTCGTCGATTTCGTTCTTCCTCCTGCAGGAATCGCGAAAGAACTGGTGCGCATTGCGCGCGATCCCACCGCTGACCGGCTACGAAAGGTTTCCGGCGAGGAATTATTGCCAGAGGACGATGGGCTTGCAACGATTTATTCTCTTTTACACCGGGCCCGAGGCGTCGATTTCACCCATTATAAGCAAGCCACCCTTAAGCGCCGAATCACCCGGCGGATGGTGGTTCAAAGGGTCACCTCGCTCAAAGAGTACGTCAAGATTCTCAAAGCCGAGTCGGAAGAAATTGGGTTTCTCTACGATGATATTTTGATTCATGTGACCGAATTCTTCCGTGATCCGGAGACCTTCGAGACGCTAAAGACCAATGTATTTCCGCGCTTGATGAAGAATAGAGCGGTGAGTGAACCGATCCGTATCTGGGTGCCGGGATGTGCCACGGGCGAAGAAGTCTATTCGGTGGTTATCTGCTTACTGGAATTTCTCGGCGATCAAAGAGTTCCGATCCAGGTGTTTGGTACCGATATTGGAGATCGACCCCTCCAGCGAGCCCGGACGGGGCTTTACACGGAAGCCGCGGTGGCACGGGTCTCGGCAGAACGTCGGCGCCGATTCTTCACCGCGGTCTCCGGCGGATATCAAATTAATAAATCCGTCAAAGATGTTTGCATCTTCGCGAAGCAGAATGTCGCTAAAGATCCTCCCTTCTCCAAATTGGATTTAATCTCGTGTCGCAACGTCCTGATTTATTTAGGTCCCGTGCTGCAAAAACAGGTGATGGCCGTTTTCAATTATTCTCTCAAGTCGACCGGGATCTTGCTGTTGGGAAATTCCGAAGCCTTGGGTGCTTTTTCGACTCTTTTTAGTCCACTCGATAAAAAGGTGAAGATTTATGCGAAGAAAAACGTCGCGGTCGGGCAGCATCCCGTATTCAGTCACGCGGACTATCCGACCTTGCGAACACCGCCTGAAATGCCGAAGAGGCCGAACGAAGTCAAGAGCCCCCCGACCATGCACCAAGAGGCTGATCAATATGTGCTCGAGAAACGGGCCCTCGCGGGCGTCATCATTGACGGGTCCATGAAGATTGTGGAGTTCCGCGGCCCCGTCAATCAGTACTTGGAACATGTCGCCGGCACGGCGAGCCTGAATCTCTTAAAACTGGCCAAAGAAGGACTACTACTCGAGCTGCGCCCGGCCATTCATAAAGCCAAGAAGGAGAATCATCCCGTCCGAGCGGAAGGCTCTCGGATCAGACGGGGCGGCCATTTTAGAAACGTGACGATAGAAGTCGTTCCTCTGACCCAGGTCCCTACCCGCGAGGCGCACTTTCTGGTCTTGTTTGAAGAGGCGCTCCCGAGCGATCCCCCCGAGAGCAAGAGGGCGCGTCGCGGACAGAGCGCCGGCAACCCTCGCGATTACAAGACCGCTTGCCAGATCGCCGAACTGGAAAATATCCGCCTTAAAAAAGAGCTGACCGCGACCAAGAATTATCTCCAGTCGACGATTAACGATCAGGAAAGCGTGAATGATGAACTGAAATCGGCGAACGAGGAAGCTCTATCGACCAATGAAGAGTTCCAAAGCGCCAACGAGGAATTGCAAACCGCAAAGGAAGAGCTGCAATCCACCAACGAAGAAACCACCACGCTGAACGAAGAGTTGAATAGTCGCAATGTGGAACTGACCCATCTGAACGACGATTTGGTGAATTTGATGGGCGGGGCCAATGTCCCGATCGTCATCCTCGGGAAAGACCAGCATATCCGGCGGCTTACGCCGGCCGCTGAAAAGCTGCTACACATTGCACACGTCGATATCGGTAAATCCATTCACGAATTAAACCTCGCCCTCTCTCCCCCTGATTTAAGGCCGCTGATTACGTCTGTCCTGGGCACCCTCGTCATTGAGCAGCGTGAGATCCAGGACCGGGAAGGCCATTGGTATAACTTGCGGGCTCAGCCCTACAAAACCTTGGATGACAAGATCGACGGGGTCGTTTTATCTTTTTCGGACATTCAGCTGGCCAAAGAGCGCCAGGCCGCCGCGGTGGTCTGGGCGACGGAGCTGGAAACGCAGGTGAAACAACGGACCGAAGAGCTCGTCCGGTCGCAAAATGCGTTGCATCAGGCGGAAAAACTGGAAGCCATCGGTCGCTTAGCGGGCGGCGTGGCGCATGACTTTAATAATTTGATGACCGGGATTTTGGGAATTACAGACGATCTCCACGCGGAGTTGGGCCCGGGAAGTCCGCACCGAGCGGATTTGGAACATATTATCAGCGCGGCCCGAAAAGCAACGGTCATTACCAAACAGCTTTTGGCGTTTGGCCGGCGGCAAGTCATCAATCCCCAGGTTCTCAATCTCAATGAAATCATTGCCACGATGGACGGACTTTTTCGACGGCTTTTGGGGGAAGACATCGACGTGAAAACGGTGTTAGATCCCCAACTAGGGTCGATGCACATCGATCCCGGAAATTTGGAACAGGTGATTCTCAATCTCGGACTCAATGCCCGCGATGCGATGCTCGCCGGCGGCAAGCTCACCCTGGAAACGGCGAATGTGAACTTAGATGAAAATCACGTCATAGGGAATTTTGCCGCGAAGCCCGGCCCCTACGTCGTCCTAACAGTATCGGATACCGGGTGCGGGATGGCTCCCGAAATCCTGGATCACATGTTTGACCCTTTCTTTACGACGAAAGGGGGAAAGGGCGCGGGCCTAGGCCTCGCCAACGTCTACGGTATCGTGAAGCAAGCGGGTGGCGACATTCGGGTGAAGAGCGACCTGGGAAAGGGTACGACCTTCCGAATTTACTTTCCTCGTGTGGAGGCATCTCCCAATGCCGACCGACGAAATGCGGATCGCCGGGACGCGCGAGGAGGTTCTGAGACGATTCTCCTGACCGAAGACGAAGACATCGCTCGAAAAGTGGTCGTCAAAGCCTTGCGCAAGAGAGGATACACCGTCCTTCATGCACGCAACGGGCAAGTCGCGATCGACATCAGCGGCAAGCATGAGGGGCCCATCGATCTTCTGTTGACGGACGTTATTATGCCGGGCATGAACGGAAGCGAGTTGGCCAAGACGATCGCGTCCAAACGACCGGGCATGTCCGTTCTTTATATGTCCGGCTATAACCAGGAGATCATCAGTCAGCGCGGCGTCCTAGAGCCTGGCACAAACTTTATTGAGAAAACATTTACCGGTGAGGGCCTCTGCCATAAAGTGCGGGAAGTCTTAGATGGTGCGAAGCAAGCTTCCTCGTCAAGCGAGTCAGGGAGGCCTCCACATGTCTGATCATTCCTCGAAAGTCCCTTCGCCGACTCCCGTAGCCCCGGAGGCTCCCACGCTCCCGGGGAATGATGCGCCGATTAAATCCCGCCCGGAGATGGAACAAGCCGACCCCATTCGTCTGAGAGAAGACCTTTGCGATGCGCAAGAACGGCTGGGGTTTGTCTTAGAAAGCATTAAGGATTATGCGCTCATGCTCCTCGACGTGCATGGGACGATCACCGGCTGGAGTGCGGGGGCAGAACAAATTTTAGGCTTTAGTGAAAAAGAGATCTTGGGTCAGAAAGTGCATCGCATCTTTAGCCCGGAAGACATTGCCGCTAAGATTCCGGAGCAGGAAATGGAGCTCTCGCAAACGATCGGCCGCGCGACGGATGACCGTTGGCATATGCGCAAAGACGGGACCCGGTTCTGGGCGACGGGCTATATGCGGCCGCTCTTTCTCTTTGAGAAAGAGAAGCAGCTGCGTGGATACGCGAAATTGATTCGGGACTTAACGGCTTCCAAGCAAGCCGAAGACCGTATCAAGCTGCTCCATGAAGAGCGTGAAGCCGTAGCGGCGGTGTGGGCGGCCGAGCTTGAGGGGCGGGTCAAACAGAGAACCGAAGAGCTCGTCCACATGCAACAGGCGCTGCATCAGGCGGAAAAGTTGGAAGCCATTGGACGCTTGGCGGGCGGCGTGGCGCATGACTTTAATAATTTGATGACGGGGATTTTGGGGATTGCGGAGGACCTTCAAAAAAGGCTCATGCCGGCCAGTGCGGATGTCGAGGATATGGATCAAATTATTGGCGCGGCACGGAAAGCCGCGGTCATCACGAAACAGCTTTTAGCGTTTGGCCGGCGGCAAGTGGTGAATCCCCGAGTTCTGAACCTCAATGAGGTTATTAGTGCTATGGACGGTCTCTTTAGACGGCTCCTGGGGGAAGACATCGAAATGACCACGGTGCTAGATCCTCAATTAGGATCGGTGCATATGGATCCGGGGAATTTGGAACAAGTGGTTCTTAATCTCGGACTCAATGCCCGCGATGCGATGCTGACCGGCGGCAAGCTTACCCTGCAGACTTCAAATATGGATTTGGAAGAGGGGCATTTGAAGGGGCTTTTCGACGTGAAGCCTGGCCCTTATGTGGTCGTGACGGTCTCCGATAGTGGCAGCGGGATGTCGCAAGAAACTCTCAAACACATGTTTGAACCTTTCTTTTCGACGAAAGGGGAAAAGGGAACCGGCCTAGGGCTGGCGAATGTCTATGGCATTGTCAAGAAGGCGAACGGCGATATTGTGGTGGAGAGCGCGCCGGGGAAGGGAACGACCTTTCGTATTTATTTTCCTCGTGTGGAACAATCGCCTGATCCCGAACGCCGGCGTTTCGAGCGCCGAGAAGCCGGGGGAGGTTCGGAGACTATTCTCGTCACTGAAGACGAAGACATCGTCCGCAGAGTGGTGGTCCGGGCGTTGCGTAAGAAAGGGTACACCGTCCTTCATGCACGCAGCGGGCAAGCCGCGATCGACATCTGCGACAAGCATGAAGGGCCCATCGATCTTTTGTTGACGGACGTTATTATGCCGGGCATGAACGGAAATGAGTTGGCCAAGCTGGTCGTCCCCAAACGCCCGAACATGGCCGTTCTCTATATGTCGGGCTACAATCAAGAACTCATTGCCGAACGAGGGGGCGTCGATCCCACGATCAACTTTATTGAGAAAACATTTAGTCCAGAGGGCCTGTGTCATAAAGTGCGGGAAGTCTTAGATGCCGCCAAGCAAGCTCCACATGTCTAGTCATTCACAGCAAACGAGGATCACACTATGCCTAAAATTCTAAAGACAAAAATCTCCCTTAAACGTAAACCATTAGACAAGTGCCCCACCGGCATCAAAGGCCTAGACGAGGTTACCGAAGGTGGGTTCCCGAAAAATAGAACCACTTTAATTTCCGGAGGTGCGGGCTCAGGGAAAACCCTTTTGGGGATAGATTTTCTAATCAAGGGCGCGACCGATTATAACGAGCCAGGTGTCTTAATGTCCTTTGAAGAGACACCCGATGAACTTTATAAAGACGTGGCTTCTATCAACCTGGATTTATCAGGGCATGTTTCACGAAAGAAAATTCTGGTTGAACATGTTATTCTGGAGCGCAAAGACGTTCAAGAGACCGACTTTAATCTTGAGGGAATACTCGTTCGTTTGGAACATGCCATTGATTCCATTGGCGCCAAACGCGTTGTTTTAGATTCTATTGAATCTCTCTTTGCAGGCATCACCGATACCGGCATTCATCGCTTAGAAAGTAAAAGACTTTTTCGGTGGCTTAAAGACAAACAAGTGACGTCTATCGTGACCGGCGAGCCGGGACGAGGCTCTTATACGCGTCATGGCTTGGAGGAGTACATTTCCGATTGCATCATTCTGTTGGATAACAGAGTTAAAGAACAAATTGCTGTCCGTAGAATTCGCGTCCTTAAATATCGGGGTTCCAATCATGGAGCCAACGAATATCCCTTCGTCATTGATCAAGAAGGACTTTCCGTTATTCCGATTACCTCCGCAGGGCTTGATCAGCCCGGCACAGCGCAGAAAGTGTCAACAGGAATTCCATCGCTCGACAAACTGTTCTGGGGTAAACCAGGATATACCCGAGGCAGCACGGTACTGGCTTCGGGCACGGCAGGCACAGGAAAAACAAGTCTCGCAGGTGCATTCGCAATAGGAAGCTGTAAACGTGGAGAGCGGTGTATTTTCTTGTCTTATGAAGAATCTTCCGGGCAACTCATTCAAAACATGAGTTCTATCGGTATTGATTTTGCGCCATGGATCAAAAAAGGACTCTTAAAGATTGTGTCTGTGAGACCTTCCTTTTTTGGTTTAGAGATGCATTTACTCGATTTGTATAAGCTCGTTGGAAGTTTCAAACCCAAATCGGTGGTCATCGATCCCCTGACCAGTCTTATTGGAGAGGGGGACGAGCGTGAAATTCGATCGATGATTACGCGCATGATTGATCTGCTGAAATCCAGTGGCATCACGACGTTTTTCACCAGTCTTGTTTCTGCAGCCTCAGCAAATGACACGAGCGGCGAAATCGGCGTTTCGTCTTTAATCGACACGTGGATCATCGTGAGAGAATTAGAAGAAGGTACGAGTAAAAAACGCATTCGTGGACTTTTCATTGTGAAGTCTCGTGGCACGGGCCACGACAGTGACGTCCACAAATTGATTTTGAGTGATGATGGAATTAAGTTAGCACCGATGGATCCTGCCGTAGGCCCTAGTCCTAAAAAGAAGGTTGATATAAAGGATACGAATTGAAGCTGGGGGGGGTAACGGAGATCATGGACACATTGCGTCCTGCTTTCATTGTCGGCATCGGGGGCTCAGCCGGAGCTCTTAACGCCTACAAGGCGCTCTTGGACGCCCTGCCTTCTAATACAGGCATGGCCTTTGTCATTATTTCTCATATGAATCCCACCGCCAGTAGTCAGTTAGCTCACATTCTGTCGCGTCACACGAAAATGCCAGTCCGGGTGGCTACGGATGGGATGCAGGCCCAGAGGAATCGCGTCTACGTGATCCCCCCGAACGCGGATCTTCTCATCGAGGGCTATACCTTCAAAGTCGTCTCCCCGCGCACGAGTAGCAAGAAGCAGATCAATTTGTTTTTGATTTCTTTAGCCGAGGCGATGGGGGCTCGTGCGATCGGCATTGTCCTCTCTGGGTATGATGGCGACGGGACTGAGGGATGCAAGCGCATCAAGGCAAAGAGAGGAACAACCTTTGCTCAGGACCAGTCTGCCGAAGTAACCGACATGCCTCTTGGTGCTCAGGCTTCAGGTTATGTTGATTTCGTCATGCCCCCTGAAAAAATTCCCGATGAACTAAAAAGATTGGTCTCCTCAAAAAGAAAACTCCTTGCCACAAAGCCGCGCGGCTAACGGAGCTTGGCCCTATAGCTCGGGCTGGGGATATTATCCAAGCGGAGGGTTGGGAACCATCCTATTGGTCCTGGTGATTCTGATGGTGCTGGGAAAACTGTAAATTTTGTCTTATAAACCCAAGGAGATTCTATGAACGACATCCTTAAAGCCAGAGCTTTGCTGCATCCTTCGAGTGTTGAACTTTCATGACTTCTCCAGATAGATCTTCTGGGAATGCGCAGTCCATTTGGCTGCAAGAGGTAAAACGGCCTTCTTATCCGAGCTTAACCGATAATGTTTCATGTGATGTGTGTGTTGTCGGGGCGGGTATCGCAGGACTTACGACGGCCTACTTAGCCGCTCGTGAAGGTCTTTCTGTCGTCTTAGTTGAGGATGGCGAAATAGGAAGCGGCGAAACGGGGCGTACCAGCGCGCATCTCACCAACGTCCTTGATGATCGCTATTATGTCCTAGAGGAAAAGCATGGCAAAGAGGGGGCACGACTCGCGGCCGAGAGCCACGCTGCCGCGATTAATGAAGTCGAGCGGATTGTCAGCGAAGAAAAAATAGAGTGCCAATTTGAACGGGTGGAGGGGTACCTGTTTGTCCCCCCTGAAAGCGATCAATCTGAGCTGGAAAAAGAATTTGAAGCGGCTCAACGAGCAGGGATTCCTGTATTGTGGGCTCCAAAATCTCCTTGGAAATCCTATGACACGGGACGTTGCTTACAATTTCCACGCCAAGCACAATTTCATCCCCTGAAATATTTATCCGCATTGGCCTCTAAAATGACAGAACGCGGGGTGCGAATCTTTACCCATACGCACGTGACTGAAATCCTATCGGGTAAAGAACTAGCGACTTTGACAAAGAGCGGCCATAAGGTAACGGCTAAACACATTGTTATCGCCACGAATGTGCCCATTAATGATCGGGTGGTCATGCATACCAAGCAGGCTGCCTATCGCAGCTACGTGATCGCGGCCCCCCTTCCACGGGGGGCGGTGCCGCATGCCCTCTATTGGGATACTCCGGACCCTTATCATTATATACGTCTGGAAATGCCAGAAGGAGAGTCGGTTGATGAGATGTTGATTATTGGTGGCGAAGATCACAGAACGGGCCAGAAAGACGATACGGAAACGCCCTATCGAGAACTGGAAGCCTGGGCGCGAGAACGATTCCCCACCCTAAAACAGGTGGAATACCGCTGGTCAGGACAAATCATCGACACCATAGATGGTCTGGCCTTTATTGGGAGAAATCCCTTAGATGACTCGAATGTTTATATTGCCACTGGAGATTGCGGAAACGGCTTGACCCATGGAACGATCGCCGGACTTTTAATCACGGATCTGATCCAAGGACGGCCCAATGCCTGGGCATCGCTTTACGATCCGAAACGCAAGACGATCAGTGCCGCGGGAGAGTTCATCAAAGGTATTCTCAACGTGGTTCCGCAGTATTTGGATTGGTTAACGCCCGGCAGTGTTAAAGCGGTGAAAGACATAAAGCCGGGATGCGGTGAAGTATTGCGCGAGGGGGTCAAGAAGATCGCGGTCTACCGCGATTCCCAAGGGACCGTTCACGCCTGTTCGGCCGTGTGCCCTCATCTCGGGGGTTTAGTCCGATGGAACGCCGATGAAAACAGCTGGGACTGCCCTGCCCACGGGTCACGATTTGATCCGCTGGGAAAAGTCATGAATGGACCAGCCAATTCCAATCTCGAATCCCTTCAAGACAAAAAAGGTGCAGGGACACCTGCGTTGCCTGACGCGATTTCCCGTAAGGAGGAATTTTTATGAGTACCCGAAGCCATGTAAGTTCTGTTCATCCCGATCAAAAACTCAGTGCAGCAGATATTCAAAAAGGGATGAAGAAAATTCCTCGCTGGAAACGTAGGGGAAAAGAAATTAACCGACGATACCGCTTTGCCGACTTTGTGAAAGCCATGGCGTTTGTGAAGCATGTAGCGACGCTCGCCCAAAAACTGGATCATCACCCTGATATAACCATCCAATACAACAAAGTCCAATTAACTCTCTCAACTCATTCATCAGGCGGCCTGACGGATCTCGATTTTAGGCTCGCCCATCAGATTGATAAATGAAAGAGCTTACCGTGAAAAAGCTTCTCCGCCCTAAATCCTTCCAAGATAAATCGTTCCTATCGTTGGCATAGGTGCCTCCATCGGAGGACTGAAAGCATTTACGCAGCTTCTGCAGTTTATGCCCGTGGATACGGGAATGGCTTTTGTAGCTATTCAACATTTGGCCGCTGACCATAAAAGCCTGCTGACTGACCTGCTCTCACGCCGGACCCAGTTACCCGTCACTGAAGTCACGGATCAAACACCCATCGAACCGAACCATGTGTACGTCATGCCCTCCAATGCCCTCATGAGCATTCAACGCGGCGTTTTGACACTGGCCGTGCGAAAAGTCACAAAGGCTCCATTCATGCCGATTGATTATTTCTTACGTTCCTTAGCCGCAGATCAAGGCTGTAATGCCATCGCAGTTATTTTGTCGGGAGGTGACGGGGATGGCTCACACGCGCTGAATATGATCAAGACGGCGGGGGGAATCACCTTTGCGGAAGACACCTACTCAGCCGAAGATGAATCTATGCCGGCGCATGCGATGGCGACGGGGCTAGTCGATTACGTCCTCCCACCGGAACGGATCGCCATTGAGCTGGCGCGAATTGCGCGGGAACGAACCGACATCGAGCCGCACAATGTTTTTCCGGAGAAAGAAAGAAAAAAAGGAGCGCATTAGAGCATGTCTTTTAAGTCTCAGCCCATCACGCGAATAACAAATCTGTTGTTACTAACCTTAGGAGGCAAAACATGTCACGTTTGACCTAGTCCGAAGCGCTTAGAATTACCGACGACACAAGACGAGATGCCGCGTTTATCAAGATGTTATTGTTTAATGAAAATAAATAACACCCCATGAAGATATTTGACCTTTTGATTCTCGGCGGGGGTTCTGCGGCATTCGCGGCGGCAGACGAAGCACTACACCTCGGTGCCTGCGTCGCGATGGTGGAACAAGGTCCGATCGGCGGTACTTGCCTCAATCGCGGGTGTGTCCCGAGTAAGTTTCTGCTGCATGCGGCGGCCCTATCGGGAAGCCACCGCAGGCGTTGGGCTGCAGCCGTCTCTGAAAAAAATAAAATAATCGATGACGGCCGGAAAGCAAAGGCAGATTTTGTCCGGCGCCATCGAAAACGCCTGATCTATATCGTTGGCCACGGTGTCTTTCAATCGTCTCACACGCTGAGCGTCAATGACGAAGTGCTCCGTTTCGCGCGCGGCCTGATTGCAGCAGGGGGCCACCCCACCATTCCGGCGATTCAAGGGCTCGAACTTGTGCCCTACCTGACGAGCAATACCATTTTTGAATTACCCAAACTGCCGCGTACGATGGTGGTTATAGGCACGGGACCGCTTGGTTTGGAGCTAGGGCAGATGCTGTCCCATTTCGGCGTGCGGGTCACGCTCATCTCCAAGGATCCTCGTTTGCTCGCTTCTGAAGAACCGGAAGTGGGTCACGCGATACAAGATGTTTTGCAAGATGAGCGTCTAAACCTGTTATTTCGCTGCATGGTTAAAAAAGTCGACGCGGACAAAAATCACGTGGTTCTGTCGCTGCGCGATGTAAAAGGAAAGCAGTTTGTGATCCGAGCCGAGCGACTTTTAGTCGCGTCGGGCTGGACGGCCAGTACATCAGGCATGGGGATTGAGGCCACAGGCGTACGGCTTAACGCCGAAGGCCAGGTTGTCGTCGGACGTCACCTCCAAACCAATATCAGCCACTTTTGGGCGGCCGGCGATTGCATCTCCTGCCATTGTCCAAACAGAAACGTCTATGCGGCCAAACGCCAAGGTGCTGAAGCAGCCGCTAATGCGCTTCGCCCCTCAATACGTCGCACGATTGATTACAGCGCGATGCCTCGCGTGGTCTTTACAACTCCTGAGGTGGCGTGCGTGGGATTGACGGAATCACAGGCGCGTGCGAAGGGTCTGCGGATCATCTCCCGATCGATTCCTCTAAAGGATGTTCCTCGGGCATGGCTGCAGGGAAAAACAAAGGGTGTTGTGAAGATGGTGGCGGAGCGATCGACACAGCGGCTTTTGGGGGTAAGTCTCGTGTCCCCGCGCGCCGGTGAGGTGATTCACGAGGCAGCGCTGGCGCTTCAAAAGCGCCAGACGGCCGGGCCAGCTGCGGAATCTTTTTCACGCCTATCCAACCTTCTCCGAAGCGCTCCAAATGTGTGCGCGGCGTTTCCCCAACCTGTAAGTTGTAATGTAGTGTTAGTGCTTGCAGTCAAATAGACAAGCGAATTCAAAAAACATATACGCCATTTCTTCTTCCGCCTAGCGCATGAATAGACTTTCATTCCGTCCGTATCGAACTCACGGAAAGATAGGAAAGCCCGGCGCAGCCGTAGGACCCAGTGGAAGCTTGCGGATTATGGTAGGCCGAACCTCTAACCGCAAGGAGGTGACCTATTCATCGTATGAAGACGATATGACGGGAGCGTTGCGCATCTTCCCTTACAAAGTAAAATAGGTTCAGGCGACTGAAGACGCCGACCAACTTATTTCGGCCAGTCCTCCGTTCTTCAGCGGGGCACTGGCTGTTTTTATAGGGACCTGATGTTGCACAGCAGTTCCGAGATAGAGATGCCAATAGATAATAATGAACATTTTCAGAGCCTAAAACGGGTTTATCAAGAAGCGCGTAAGGCTCGTGCTTCGAACTGGCTGCCATCGCCTCTGGAACTTGAACCTAAAACTCCAGAGGAGAAGGCATATCGGGACAAGCTCCCACTGACGAATCGCAACTTTCCATTCGGTGATCTTAGCGATCAATCTAAAAGCGGATTGGAGAAGCTATGCAAATTTTCCCTTCCCTCGATAAAAAGCGTTGATGTTCTCTCGTGGGCGATACTTTTCAATCAGCAACAGGGAGACATCCCCAGGTTAGCAGATGTAGGACCAGGCTTCAAAACCAATCGCAAGCGATCCAACCTGATCCGTTCGCTCAAAAAGTTAAATGAGATACCTTTTCTTCTTGAAGCGGCTCAATCACGCGCGGCATTATTGAAGACGGTGGACCCTCAAAACGAAGGAGAGGGCGAAGCCGAAGCGTTCACGAATCTCCGAAGAATTTTGGAGATACTAAAATTTGTCCCGTCAAAAGACATCGAAGCCGTCGAAAGAGCCATCAATCGCAAACCTGCTCGTGGGGTAGCGTCAGCTTGGCGACGGATTGAAGCAACTCGGCGTGGTCCGAGAGGGGACCGTGCTCGACGTCTACTTGTCTCTCGGCTGCGTGATCTTCTTTGCTTTTGGAACGCGGAGAAAGACCCTTTGTATGGTTCGACGCTAATTGAAACTATCCTCTCTTTATTCGGCACCTCTTCATCCTTAGCTAATATTGATCGAACTCTGCAGGAAGAGCCCGTATCGCAACTCGATTGGCTGTGGCGCGGCTTGCGTATCGGAGATTGGCCATCCCCGCAAGGTATTGAAAAGTCCAGCCTTGTTTCCCTTTGGCCGTACCCAATGATAGAAATACAGCTACCTTCCTGGAACACTCGCGTCGTCAGTAGTTAACGCTTCGAACAAATACGCAACCCCTTACCTTTTCGTAATTCCACGTTCTTACTAATTATGAAAATGTAGGGGATTCCCATGTCATCTCATTTGGCTTACGATGGGTCTAAGTTTCAGCCAAGGGAGATGAGATGCAAAACCAACCTACCGAATTTCAAACCCGCAATCTTCAAATAGGCTCCGCGCTTAAAGCTGCTGGCCAGCGTCTTGTTCGTCTCGATTGGCGCGATGGAAAGGCGCACTTTGTTTTTGAAGATAAGTTGCGCTGCGAAAGCATGGTTCAAGACTATTGGTCCTCGGGGCTAAAGTTGCCTGCCAAAGACTTTTTCAACAGTATGAGAGAACTGAAGGACCGGCTCTTTCAAGCAGAACGGGACGGGTGCGCTCGCAACTCACTACGGAAATCGGAGTCCAAATGAGCTTGACTACACAGCAATACAAACAAACCTTACGGAAGGATCAACCCATTTATTTCAAACTGATCAAACAGGAAGCCTTGGGACTCCACGCCTTGCAGTGGATGGCAGCCAACAATAAAGGGTATGCGCTCACCACCTTGGCGAAGTTTAACGTTCAGCAGGGAATTGTGGAACGCTACGACAAACGCTTGGGATCGGGACGGCGCGGGTACGTTTGCTCGGAACCCTGCATCATCATACCCGCTGGACCTATCCTCCGGGTTTACCGATATATGGAACCGACGAAGCAGACCCGATGGAGCGTCTCTCCCCCGGGATACCGTGCTCAATGGATTGGCGACCGCTCCAAACCTGAAGTAATTCTCCATGAGGGCGAATGGGATTGCTTCCGGTCGCATGATCAAGGCTTCGATAACGCAATTTCTCATACAGCAGGGTCGATGACCTGGTTGGACGAATGGACCGCGCTTTTCGCTGGGAAGCGATGTTGGATTTGTTACGACCGCGATTTGAGTGGGAGAAAAGGCGCGGCGAAGGTAGCCCGAATCCTCTCTGCCGTAGCGAAGGAAGTAAGAATCATCGACCTTCCATTACCAGGCACACCGGACAAGAAAGATGTATCAGATTTTTTTCGAGATGGAGGAACACGACATGACTTCGCAAAACTCATCAACAGCGCAAGACACTACATCCCCTCAATTCGTTAAGGAGGGCAACGAGATTACGTGCACGGTAGGTCGTAGCGGAACCCTGCGCGCACTAGGTTACTCGTTTGATAAGAAGCGTGTTTCAGCTTGCCTCGATTTCAAAGATGGGGTTGTCCCCTCGGCGCGAGATACCGTGATTCTTGCGTCCTCATCGGGACGCAAACGCTTTATAGGGCAATGTCCCGAAGAGTATCACCTCCCATTAGAACAGACTCTGATTGACCTGGATGATTTTATCCGGCTGTCCTCGGCTACCCACGCATCTAAGACGGAAAAAGCGACTCTCAAACCCATGAGTGAAGATGAAAAGCGCAAAGCCGAAGAGCTGCTTTACGATCCGGCAATGCTCGAAAAATTCATGACTGACATCGAGAGGCTTGGCAGCGTAGGGGAGGATACGAATAAACTCTACCTACTCCTAGCTGGAACCTCCCGTCTTTCCGATTCTCCAATCAATACGACCATTAAGGGTGAAAGCTCTGGTGGGAAAAACCATCGAGCAGAGTCTGTCTTGGATTTCTTGCCGCCAGAAGCAGTGATTAAGCTGTCAGGGGTATCTCCCCGCGCTCTTTTTCATACCACCACGTCCCTCCGACACAAAGTGATTCTTATTGCCGAGCGACCAGGATCAGAGGCGGGAGATTACTCTATTCGGACAATGCAAAGTGAAAAGGAAATTTCCTTTTGGGTTGTTCAGAAAAGTGACACCGGTGGCATGGAAACTGTGGAAAAGCGGGTGGAGGGTCCCGCGGCCTTTATCGAGACAACGACGGAGGCGCATCTGCACGCAGAAAATGAAACTCGAAACTTTGAGATCTATATCGACGAATCTGAACGGCAAACGGAAAGAATATTTCAGGCTCAAAATCAGCGTTATACGGAACCATTGACGACCGAGGAAAGGCAATACGTTTTAATGCGATGGCAAAATGCCCAAAGGCTCTTACAGACGTTGCCTGTTTTAATTCCTTACGCGGCGAAAATTCCCTTCCCATCGAAACCCTTACGAGTGAGGCGAGATCGGCCTCGGTTTATGGCACTAATCGAGGCCTCCGCTTTGTTGCATCAATACCAACGGACTAGGCGCGATTACAAAGGTTCGCCTTGCATTGAGGCTTCGCTGGATGATTACCGGCTCGCACGCGAGCTCGCAGTTCCGATCCTTAGACAGGTTTTACGTGGTGCGACCCCTAAATGCGTTCAGTTGGTGGAAGAGGCAGAAAAGAGTGGCGATATTGAACTTACCTATGCTGATTTGGAAAGGGCTTTGAAATGGAATCGTAATACCGTCAGGAAGTACACGAACGAGGCCCTAGACCTGGGATGCCTGGAGATGACTGATCCTGGCGGAAAAGGGCAAGGTAAGACGAAAAAATTTGCGTTTGGTAAGTCCATCAAGGATGTCGAAATCCCTCTCCCTACTGCGGAGGAGCTCGAGAACATATTGTGATGCCTACTAATCGCGAACCATTTAAGGCACAAGATAAAACATCGCCATTTATCGATAAACGAAATGGTCAGGAACAATTTCACCTTTTCGCGCCATCTAACCATTTGAACGTAGGTTCAAATGGCGAAATGGTGGCAAATGGTGAAAATGCACCTCACCATTTGCCTCCCAACTGTAAACCGTCTAGTGGTGAAAATGTTGAGTACAAAGAAGGAGAAGGCATACGGGCTTTGTTGAGGAGTCTGAATCGCCCACGCCCCAAGCTGCCAGCTATTGATTGGTCCGCGTCAATTCCCGCTCTTACGCCACAGGCGATCTTGCAAATTTTCCGAAACGCCGGATTTCCTAACCCCCAAATCCGTGAGGAGCGGCAATGAACCAGCATCGGCGCGAGGCTTCTATTTGCCAGGTATGCGGAGAGATATTCAGCGCTAGGGTAGACAACTTGAAAAACGGCTTCGGCAGGACCTGCAGCCGCCGCTGTGCGGGTCAATGGTCAAGGAATCAGAGATCCACCTGCGCAATGGCGGATTTAGCAAGCCTAGGAACCCGTTCTGATGACCCTAAAGAAATCCGGAGGCGATGCGATGAGCCAGATGGAAAGCCAGAGTCCGATCAAACTCTGCATGAAAAGCGAGTGCGCCGCCGCAATATCCTGCGACCTGAATGTCGCAAGGCTAATGGAATATGACCCAAATACAAACTAAAGGAGAAATTAAAATGAAGATGATAGACGTCGATATCGTTAGCGAAGTGGAAGTAAGCGATGGCAAGGCGTTAAGAGCCGGAGTGTGGAGAGATGAGAGCGGAAAAGTCTACGCCGAGATATCGCTTGGTCTAAGTGAAAATATTTCTCCGATGTCTCATGATCCGCACATCTGCCTTCCGCTTGATGAAGTCCCAAAACTTATTGTGCTGCTTGCGGTCCTGATGTCCAACCAGCGTGACCAATCGGGCAATGATGCCCATGCGGACCGAACATTTTCAAACTGAGTCCGTACGCGTGAGAAAGCGCGCAAACACCATCGGTTAAAGGAGATTCGAATGGAAACACCAAACGATTTACTGACAACGCAGGAAATGGACTTACTGATAGTAGCCCTATGCCAAGGTCAAGGCGGTTGCACAACGCCGGAGGCAGAATTCGTCGCCGAGTGGGCGAGGAAGGTTAGATTAAACAGCATCATCCTGGATCTTGTTCTCAATGGCACTCCAGATGCGGATACACATGCCGTCATTCAAATCGTGGCCAAGGTAAATGTTGAGACAAAAGATGTCGCTATCAGCATCGCGAAGGGCGCACCTGCAAAAGGGCCATTAGAGACGTCACGATGAATTGCCTTCAGCAACGCATCGGTTGCACCAAATTCGTGGGAAGGATCACGCCAGTCCAAGGAGACCAGTGATGTCTACTGAATTGAACGAATCCATGATCGAACTCGCCAGGGCCGGGACGATCGCCAAAATGCTTGCTGTCGAAGAGCGTACTGTCCGTGATTGGGTATGTAAGGGAATAATCCCATACGTCAAACTAGGCGAAGGCAAGAAGTCAGCCCTGCGATTCCATGTGCCAACTATCCGAAAATGGGCTGCAACAAGGGCAGTCAACCCCGTCAATACCCGGGTATAATTGAGGCCCTAGCCGTAAAGGAGTCTTGCCATGCCGCAGCCGTACATCCCTAAAAACTTAAAGCCGGGAATATTCGTTGAGAAGAGACGTTACGTTGTAGTGCGTCTACGTCACAACCAACATCCCGAATTTTACGCAAGAGTCGGAAGGGTGGATGAACCGACTGTTTTCATGGACGCCGAGCGGATTTGTGAAAATAAACGTAAGGAATGGCGCGGCGATCGTCACGGACTAGAGGTGTTGGCGCGGTCCATCGTAATTGAGCGAGCCGGTGACATCTATTGGGAAAATCACCTGAAGAAGCTAGTCAATCCCAACGGGTACCTAAGGCATCTGAACCTGTTCATGGCTCACGTAGCACACCGCCACGTCGAGACAATAACGACTCTTGACGTCGAATCTCACGTAGCAATATTACAAAAGCGCGGTATCAAGAAAAGCACGGTCAATCGTCACCTCGCCACAATAAGCGGCTTGTTCACAAAACTGGATGAGTGGCAAGAGCGCAGGGAGATTGCGGACCTTGCTGGCGTAAACCTTCCAAGACGAAACCCCTGCAAATATATCGAAAGGGAAAGCGAGAAGGACCTGGTTCGCAAGGTAGTTCTCACGCCCGACCAATTCTCGGCCTTTATGATGTGCGCAACCATCCGTCTGCGGCGGTGTTTACTGGCGGCAGTTCATTCTATCCTTCGCCCCGGCGATTTGAGAGCTCTGAGCAAGGCAAGACACATAGATCGTGGGAACAACATTTTTAGCGGCTTGCAACGAAAGAGCGGTAGGCCATTCGCACCTCCAATAACGCCTGCCATGTGGGAACTTATCAACACTGCGCCCGGGGACAAGATTTTGGATTTCAAGAACCACGAAAAGGAATTTAAGGCTGCGAGGCGGCGAGCTGGAATGTCTCATCTTCAATTCCGTGACTTGAGACGGACAGGGGCTCGGATGATGCTCAAAAATGGCACGGACATTGCCTCGGTCCAGCAATACCTGGGGCATGGCGACCTAAATACCACGCAGAGATATGTCGGGGCTGCGAATGAGGACCTTCAGGAAGCGGGGAAAATCCTTCAAGATCTCTACAAATGGCCATCAGTGCAAGAACCCTCTCCCTGCACGAATTGCAATCGAGTACGGCCAGAAACGCGTATGAACACCCTCGGCTTGTGCGATTTCTGTGAAAGCGGCTATCGCCGGCAAGGTAAATTTTCGGGGAAAATTGTCAGCAAATTGTCAGCAAATGAAATCGTCACGAATTCCGAAGGTATTGCCAAATGCATTGATTATCAAGAGAATAGACCGATATGTCACTCGCAGAAATCGACCCTGGCACAACAGACTCTGAATCCATTAGTCTAGGTTCGAATCCTAGTTCGGCAGATTTTGAATGTGAAGAGAGTATGAGGACACGATGACCGGGACAAATATTGGATCACGAAATTGGGTCGCATTGCGTGAGGACCTCTTGCAGGCATCTACCTTTGAAGATCGACGCACCTTCGATCGACTTGTTCATCGCGAACAACTGGGGTCGTTGGTCGAGCGCATCGATCGTTTCTTTGATCGGTTCAATGATGAGCCTCTGGCGACCGCTCCAGAGTACCCGCTGGCCATGCAGGTATTTCACGCGGTCAAAGACCGCCCCCGCTATTGGAACGTCATCAAAGCCACGGCGCACGAGAACTTTGTGGACTGGCTGGAATTTCTGCCATTCAGATTGTTGGGGGCCGGGCGTGTGAGCCAGGGAATTTCCCTTTGTGATGCCTGGGCGACTGTCGCGGCTTCAGGACAATTTAAGTGCCTCAAAGCCTATCTCTTGGCACAGACAGGGCGAGGGGCGAGAGCAAAAAAGCTAACGGCTGAAACCCTTTCCAATCATCACTCGGAATGGAAAGCCTTCATGTGGGCGGCAGAAACATTCGGGGTATTAGGTGACGTTAAGAGACAGGAACGTTATTGTCGAAAGTCTCTCGCGCTCACCAAAACAGATGAGGATCGCGAAAAAGCCCTTCAACAACTACTCTCTTTTCTGCATGACCAGGGCCGGAAAGCGGAGTCCGAAAAACTTTCCAGAGGGCACACGTGGTCGGAGATGGCCGCGGGGTGCTTGGAATTTTCAGATCTTTGAAGAGAGAGCTTCGGTGGTTCGGGGTTTTCGGATTCGGGCGGGGCGGAGTAGGAGTTTGCGGAATTCTTCGAGCTGGTAGTGCCGGTCCGGGCTTCGCGCCAGCGGCACCAACCGGCCCAGTGTAATTGGCCCGGCACGGGCCATGGCCGGCATCCCGCGGATGTGCTCTTGGATCTCCGGAGCCAAATTCGTGAGGTGAAGGAGCCGCGTGAGGACCGTCGGCTCCAGCCCCTGCCGTCTTGCAAGAGCAACTCGGGAAAGCTTGGGATCGCTCGAAAGTTCGAATCGCAGTCGGACCCCCAACTGCAACATCCCCTTTATGGAGGGCTCGCGGAGGGGTCGGTAGCGGCGCTGTTTGGACCGGATCACAGTGGCCTCTTGGGGTGAAAGAAGCAATATAAGGCCTTTTTTGCGATTTACGGTCTCGAATGGGAAGTCGATTGGAAACTGGAAATACGCAACAGGAGTGAACATTGAGCTCGAAACCCCATTTATTTGCTCCGTTGGTGTTCGATTACCGTCGGTCTGGGGGAGTTCTGCTCTTTAGTCTAGGTGAGCCCGCCATACCCCAGGCGGGCGAGCGCCCGAATCCTAGTCGGGAGACCAATATCTTGCCTGTCCGTACCAAAAACGAAGGTTTCATCGCGGGAGGAACATCCATTATTCGTTACAGATATCTCTATGCTCTTATTTTATTTCTGGGGGCTATTCCAACTCGGGCCAAGGCTGAGGATTCGATCACGTTCAAAGCGACGCCTCCTAATGCGAAGCTTCTTTGTCAGCCGGGTGGCCGCGTCGGTTGGGGATATGTGATCCGAAATAACAGTGATCGCTATTGGTTGGTCCCCAAGAATCTAAATGCAAATGGTTTTCGACACGGAAATCCGACCGCTCTGTTCGATTTTCCTTTTCTTTCGCCAGGTGGAAGCAAAGCGATTCCCTACAATCCTGATCAAATCACAGGTCTTTATGAGTTCGTTAGTGAATCGTCTGCGCCCGACGGTTTTACCAATGCGGGAGAATTTATTCTGGATTCCGAATGGTGGACGGATGATCCCTCGCACGGCGGCACACGGATTGGAGCGGCTCCACGGATGTCAGCAGCTTACGAGACAGAAATTACTCTCGCCCAAACCACAGGGATTGCCGTGGCAGCGCCTCCGCCGAGCATTTACGAACGACAAAAAGTACAGCAACATCAGTGGGAGAACAATTATCTTGCGGAGTATAAAAGTCCGTTATCTTTCGTTCTCCATCCGTCCGGCTACGACCAGGCGGTCATGCGCCGGATGATCTTTTTTGTATTGGCCTATGCGATTTGGTTGCCTTTAGGCGTTCTTTTCTGGAAAAAATGGCGTCGTCGATTTTCGGGTCGCTCATCTAGATCATTACTTTACGCACTTATTTTCACGCCTTCATTAGGGGTGTTCCCTTACATGGGTTGGTGGATCGGTCCAGTTTGGACGAGTATTGTCCCTCCGTTTTTTGGGGTACTCAGTTCCCTGGCAAGTGGATTTATTATCTGGCTGATGGGCTTGTGGCGTCTTGATCAATGCGGCAGTTTAAAAACCCGACTCATCATCAGCACCCCTATGGCGGTGTTTATTGGCCTTTTTGCTGGAGATTGGATTTTCGGTGGCGCGAAAACGATTACTCAATCCAATACACCTGGAATGGACTTTTACCGACTTCAGAGTATCTTCCAAGGCATGATTTATACGACGCTCCTTGCGTGGGTAATTGCTTTTCGGGACATAAGCCGTGATGACGGGATAGCTTAATCCTTCGCACATCCGCGAAAATTTTATGTGCCGGATAAGCTCAATGGAACATCATATTGGAGCGATGCTATTTCAGCGTTGGGGGCTATAAGCCAGTTGCGAATCGCATCCAATAAGGCGAGCCAATTTGGACTAGCGAGCCCTTCAGCCAACCAGCTGAAGGGCTCTTTGGATTTAGGACGTAACGGTTCCTGCTCAGTACTTGAAAACAGGTACATACATGGACATAAAGGAGGGCTGCTTGCACTGTTCTTATCCCGGCAATTTGACGCCGTCTTTGTAATGCACTTTGATTGCTTTACCGGATGGGTCCCAATAGGTTTGCTCGCCGTCTTTCTTACTGAGATAATAGTTTTCTTCGCCGCGCTTTTTTCCATCGGGATAATATTGGACAAGGTGGGAATGACTTCCATCTTCTGAGAGGGTATTTTGATAGGAGATCTGTCCCGTTGGATACCAGTTCGTAATCTGGCCGATGGGACGATCGTCTTTCATGGTCATTTCTGATTGTTTATGGCCGTCCTGGTAAAACATTGTCGTTTTGCGTTTACCAATCGCAGAAAACTCGTCCGTCGAATGAATCTTCCCACTCGGATACCAATACTTCGTTAGCGTCGGTTGTCCTTCCCTGAAGAGGGTTTCGCCTTCCAACTGTCCATCTTGGAACCATGCCCGCCAGGCAATGCGCTGGCCATGCTCCATAATCGTCTCAGACTTTTTTTGGCCGTTTTCGTAGTAATCAACGCTTGTGCCTTTCGACTGCCCGGAAGTCGCATATCGGTTCTTCACGTGGTTTCCAGGATAGTTTTCGACAATCTCGCCGGGCTGGACGCGAAGGAGCCCCTTCTTCTGCAAGGCCACTGTCTCTCTGACGGCATGGACAACCGTTCGAGTTAGGGCCAAGCTTCTAGAAATTCGCCCTCGGGCGATCGAGGCCCACAGGATCAATGCGATCACGGCCATCAATCCCAGACCACCGAAAACGCGAGTGATCGGGGACATCTTGCGGTCGGTTAAAGGGACTGCTGGCGTGTTGGCAACAGCATCGGCGCAAAGGAGGACCGCAACGGACATGAAAATCCAGTAAGCCGTAGGCCATAGCAGTATGCTCAGCACCGACCACCCGACAGGCTGCTTTCTGGCGTGGGAAAAGGCGAAGAAAATAGGCCAAGTCAATACGAAAAGACCCAAGGCCAATGAGCAAATAGGTAGCCAGTATCGGCGGGTTAATCGGAAGCTGGCCCGGATCGGCTGCTTGGAATAGGGCGCGGGGTCGCTGAGTGCCAGAGGTAACGCGAACGCACAGCGCGTACCAATGAACAGACTGGGCAATAAAAGGGCGACAACGATGGTGACCGGCATTCCTCGGATATGTCCTAGGCCCAGTTGGCGGCCAAAGAGGAATCCCAGAATAGAAAAGACAATCCAGCCAACCAGCTGTAGCCCAAAGATCTTAAAGCCTGTCCAGGCCAGCTTGGGAGCACAACAAATGCCTTTGACAAACCATGACCGGACGCCCGTGGGCCGGTCCATCGCCTCGGCAACCAACTTTACGAGGATTATCGACTGCCCGAGCCAGGCGGCAACCTGAGAGCCGACGTAAAGAAATGGTTGCGCCCGAATCGAGGTAAGGAATGATGGCAGCAGCAAAATGCCATAAGGCAAGAAGTAAGGGAAATTCGAACGGACCAACAGTGATATTTTATGGTTAAAGCCTGTAGGCGACGGGTTTGACATAGGCTGTATCTCCTTCGATGGTTCTATTACTATTATCGCTTTTTATTTTTCAGCTTCCTGAGAAGCTTCTTATTGAATTAGTGTTATCGGCCTCTGCGTTTTGGATTTACTCTAAGGGAGCGCCGCCGACGTAATCGAGCGTCAACTTCCAACGTTGCCCACGCCCGATCTCGATCCCATCTGGGAACAGCACCTGGAACGTATTGCCCGAGATTATTTGGTTGCCGCCGGCCTACGGGATGATTCGTTTAGCGTCCGAATTGGTGCGCCATCGCAAGACGAGGAAGTCGACTTACTGGAAGGTCTATTTCATTTATCCGGCGGCGTTTCAGAGTTTGAATTGTTTATCAATGCCACGCGATCAAGCTGAACGGACGGCATTAGAAGAAATTTTGCAAAAACGATATGCGGTTTTGGGTGGCGAAGGCCCCTTGCGTTTGCAGCGCAGCGGGGTTCACGTAAGTTTACGTGGAAAGCCAATCGCCGACCCACAAAACGCGCAATCATTCAAGGCATACTCCGATCAAACGGAAGCCTTCGTCAAAGAAGCCTTGCGCGCTGTCGACGAGCTCAATGCAGACTGTTGCGCCTTGCATCAGTTCGAAGCAGCCTTCGGTCCGCCCTCTTTGGAAATCACACAATCGATCGCGAAGCCGCGAAAATAACACGCGGAACACCTCGCCGTTTTGCGCGCCTACGTTCACGCCGAAGATCCCGCCGCTACCCCGACACTCGAAGAAATGCTGAACCGATTGCATGCCTGTCCGACTTAACGCCGTGAAATTTTGACCTTCCCACGCTCAAAGATGGGATTAGGTGATGCTTAAGCTCCATAAAGTCGAAATCAATTACACCCGGGAGCGCAGGGGCAATTACGAAAAGTCTTACAGTTGGATAAAAAACTTTCGCCGCCTGAAGAGGAAGAGGGGTGACCGAGAAAATCCCATGCGTGGATATACACAGGAACGCGCACGAGTGTTGCGCCGCCTAACTAATTGATAATCGTAAATTTGCCGTGGGCTTTAGCGCCTGCGGCATCTGTGAGGTAGTAAATATAAATTCCGGAAGAGACTTTATGACCCGACTCATTCGTTAAATCCCATCCCACGTTGTCGGAGGCGGCAGTCAAGGTTTTGATCAGGTGCGCGGATGTGTCAAAAATTTTGATGGTGCAACCTGCCGTCAGATGATCAAAGCTCAGATTCATGCCGCTATGGCGGTCGCTGCGCCAAGGATTTGGATAAACCCGGAAGCCGGGCAAATCGCTACTAAGCAGCGTTACGATGGCTGAAGCCGGGGCCGAAAGACGCCCGCTACCGTCCGCCGCGACAACGGTAATCACGTACATCCCAGGCCTTAAATTTAGAATCGACAGATCGGCGGTTTTTTGGGGAGTTGGAAAACTTGCCACTGGCGCATCCGCGGCGACGCCATTGCCCGCATTGGGGTCCTTAACCGGAGTAATGCTCCATTGGAAGTAAGCAATGTCATAACTTGGCGGATAACCCACAGTAAGCGTTCCGTTGACGGGCAAGTCGCTCGGCAAATTGAGAGTTGGCGGCGGCAAGGCGGCGTTGGAGGTATTATTCACCAACACGTGGACTTCGGCCGAAGTCGGATTATTCGACGCGTCTAATGCCGTTAATGCTAGCGTATGATCGCCGTCGGCAGCGAGAGAGCTATCCCAGTCGAAATTGTAAGGAGCACTGAGGAGCGTGCCGACCAAGGCGCCATCCACCCGAAATTCCATTTTGGCTACGGGTATGGTGCCCGAAACGCTTGCAGTGATCCTAATAGTCCCAGAAACCGTCGAACCTTCGGCCGGACTGTTAATTGAAACGCTAATCGGGGTAGGAACAGTCGAAGCCACGGTCACTTGCGTAGCGCCGGTCTTTCCCCCGGCGGTTGCCGTCACCGTAAAGGCGCCCACAGTCGTCCCGGCGTTAAACAAACCAAAGCTAGTGATCGATCCTCCACCGGAAACGGTCCACGTAAAAGTGGGCGGCGTGCTCATCGCATTGCCAAACTGGTCAAACGCTGAAGCCGTAAAGGCTTGTGTCTGACCCAGTCCCACGGTCTGATTGGTCGGAGCAACCGTGATGGTCGTTAACGTCTGACTCACCAACACGGTGACGACGCTATTGGCGTGGAGGCCACTGGGATTAGTGATCGTCGCTTGTAAGCTGTAAGTGCCGGCTTTCGTAAAAGTGGCTACTGCGCTCTGGGCGGCGTTTGTGCCGGTCCGGCTGAAAGATACCGGGGCCGGCGGCACTCCTATGGGCGCCCAGGCGTAAGTCAAACTGGATTGGCCCGCCGCATCGGACCCAAGCACTGATAAGGTCGTATTCGTCCCGGTCACTGGGTTTGGCAAAGCTGACGCGGCTGTCGCCACAGTGGGTGCTCCGTCGGCAACCATTACTTGAGCCGATCCAGATTTACCCCCTGATGCCGCGGCTACCGTATAGGGTCCGCCGGCGACGATGCCCGCCGTAAATAAACCCGAACTAGTGATCGATCCTCCACCGGATACGGTCCACGTAAAAGTGGGCGGCGTGCTCATCGCATTGCCAAACTGGTCAAACGCTGAAGCCGTAAAGGCTTGTGTCTGACCCAGTCCCACGGTCTGATTGGTCGGAGCAACCGTGATGGTCGTTAACGTCTGCGTTGTTGCAATCATCAACTTGTAAGCAAGCCCGGTTGCCGTATAAGGGATAGGCGTCGAACCCAAAGCGGCGCCAGAGGCGCCTTTAGCAATCACTGTTAAATTATTCGCGTTCGGAGTCCCCGTCGTTCCCTGGCACATAACGTCTGGCGGGTTGGTCGAAAAGGGGCCGCAGGGGGATGGGGTGTTCAGATAATCCGTATAAGCCAGGAAGTATTGATCGAAAAATGGGCTCATAAATTCGAGTTGCTGCCAATGCGTCACATTGACCATATTTTTCAGAAATAGGGTGTCGAGCGTCGACCAGAAACTGTAAATATCGCGAGAATATATCTCGGTGGTGGTTGCCCCTTTTATCGCTTCTGCCGACTGCTCTTTATAGGCCCAAGCTTCGCTCATGCCGGCTTTCTTTCCATGGGAATGGGCCGCCGTGGCGAGCTCCGCGATGCGGTCTAGAAAATTGCTTCCGCCAATCGTGTAAACGGGATAAACGTGTATATCAACCAAATCCAGGTTCGTTAACCCGACAATAGCGTTTTTAAATCCGGGGGTTGCCGGCGCGCCATCTTCAAAATTGAGCTGCCACGTTCCCATCCCCGTTCCTAACAGCATCGTGGTATGTAAACCCGGGATATTCGCCACACCGAGATCCGTTATAAATCCCTGCAGCATGGCGGCATCGGTGCTCGGGTTATTGAGTGACAGGGCGGGGTCCAAAACTTTAATATTGTCGGATTCTGTTTGAGGTTCGGGCTGCATGATCAAGTAGTCGGGATTCATCGTCTTGGCTAATGTGATGAGCACTTGACTGCGGCCCGCCTTATATTTAGTTAAATCCCCACTCGCACCAAGCGTTGGATAGTAGTTAACGATTCTTGGATTTTCCCAAGGAGCCACACATAAACTGACGACTATCAGCTTTAAAGCCTTACTCCGCACATGCTGCGCAATCTGTTGATAAGCCGCCACCGTCGCGTTATACTGCGCGGCCCCTTTTGTAGCATCCCCTCCGTTTAAGTAGGTGTAGTAATCGGGGTAAAGCACCGGAAAGCTCACGGTCACTTTCATTGCCTTTATTCCAAGGCCCGCCATTGCGTCTATCCAGGGAAAGACCGTATTAGTCAGGTAAGCGGGATCCGTGCCCACTCTGTTATTGGCGGCATTGTCGGCAGGATAGATGTCCGCGGAAAAATGAGCGCCAGCGTACTTTTGGCCGTTCCAATTGGATGCAATGGTCGAAGCATAATTATTAAGGTCCGTCGTCAGTTCGTTGTTTATTTCCGCCCACTTGGTCACGGAAGTATCTGGAGGGATAACATTAGGGTCGCCTACCGTGACTTGCGCTGTGCCGGATACACTCGACGCAGCGGCCGTCACCGTTAATGGTCCGCCCGTCGCGGACGGCGTAAACAGCCCGGAACTATCGATGGCGCCGCCGCCGGAAACGGTCCATGTAAAATTCGGCTGTGGGTTCATTGGATTTCCGGATTGGTCGAATCCGGATGCCGTGAATTTTTGAGTTGCATTTATTGACATGGTTGGGCTAACCGGAGCTACCGTGATCGTGGTAAGTACTTGCGTCCCGCTGGCGACGACTTCTGTAATTTTGTATAGATTTCCCGGCAAATTGCTGCCCGCCGGGAGGACGGTTAAGAAAAATCCATTGTCCGCTGGGTCCGAAGCAGTCGGGTAGCTATAGATTCTCGTTCCGGGCACATTGAAAGTGCTTACTCTACTCGCCGGCTGTGACCTATCTAAAGGAATGACCCACGCATCAAGGCCGAAATTGCTAGAGGTCGAGGGGTTCCAAGCTGGATTTAAATTGGCGCTGGAAGTAAAATCCACCAAACTGGAATCATCCGGTCCTAAACCAAAAACGATGGCATCCTCCCAGTGTCCGTACGCGTTAGCCGGCGCAGTAGCGGCATTGGGCTGGTAGGCGAAGGCGGTGTCATACTTTGAAATATCGTTCAACGTAGGCACCGCATCGCTCCACCGCCAAGCAATGGCGTCGGTAAAAGCCTCGCTGACACGTGAAATGGGCTGTGTGACGTTGGGATCGGATGTGGAGGTGAAGGCATCGGAGCCAAAACCGATGATTTTGTCATCCTGCGAAAACGAGAAAGGTTCATAACCGGCGGCAATCACTTTCGTGGGGCTTCTATTCACCCACACATTGAGGCCGTCCGGCGAACTCGGCATGGGCGTCATGTTTCGTTTGTATCCGATAATGGTCGGAAGGCCCCCCGTCATGACGAGTTCTGCCGTCGCCAACTGCAAGCTTCCCGCCCAGGTGTACCGGAAATCAATTCCTACTCGCTCGCCCCACACCATCGGCGCTCCGCCATTGGGACCATCCAAATTGTTCCCAAGGGTCACCCGCATTACGCCAGAGGAAGGCGGCGCATTTCCAACACTGCTGCAGGAGTACGATTCATAAGGCGCCGTGTTTCCCGCGTGAGAATACTGACAACGGGTCGTGCAATTGGCTGAGTCGTAGCATGCAAAGGGCATAGACGCCGTTGGATCCTTGAACTCCCAAGTAGAAGCAAAATCCGTGAGCTGGACCCAGGTTTTACCGTCGGCGGATATGGCCCAGAGATCGTTAAACATTCCAATCTCGCCGTTCCCGATGGAGTGGGAAATGGCGTGGGTGGGCATTTCTACCGAGGCCACCATCCATTGGCCATTCGGGTACCAGGCCGCCAGATCCTTATTCTGATTGGCATAAACGATTGCGCCGGGTCGACGCAGCGGCGTCACCGGGCTTGCTGAGGTACTCGGCGCGCTTTTATAAATGGTTACGCCGTTGACTCCATCTTGTACGTCAGTGCAGCCGATGCAAAAGGGGTTAGACCCGTCCCTGTTGGACGTATACAAAACATCCGTACCCGTCGATGCCGACGTGCGGCTGCCTGGACCGGCGACATAATAGTTGCCCACCTTTGTCAATCCGCCAGTGCTGGATTCGACCGAAGCCTGGATGGTGCCCGCGCTAAGGGATCCTCCTTGAATGTCTACCCGGTATGTCTCGAAAACCAGTTTGTGTGTGGCGGGATTGTAATGCGCGGCCTTCGCATTCCAGGTGCCCATCGCACTCGTCCAATCGCTCGGCGCGTTGTGCACCGCTCCACCGGAATCGACGCCGGAAACGATGGTGGGTCCTGCAAACGTAATCGCCAATATGGGACTTACCATGCCAGCCGTGAAAAGCATCGCAATCACAATCGCGGAGTGTGATTTTAATAGCCTCGATTTATTGGGCAATGAATAGGTCATAGATTTAATAAGAAGCTACTTGGGTTGGGATGATTTGTCCCGCAACATCAAATCCATTAATTTACCGTCTGAATCTTCTTCTTCAGAATAGGGGTTTTCCGAGGATCGAACGCTTCGCTCGCTCCGATTCTCCCGGCCTTCTGTCAAATTCTTATGCGGTTCACCCGGCGCTCCGAACCGCAGCACAAGCGAAAAATAATTGGTATTTCCCAAATCGCCGTAAGGAACCCAGGCGTAGGCAAATTCTTGCCCCCAAACGTCCAACCCAATCCCCGTGCTAAACCCGGCGAGGGCCGACAAACCTTTGGTCGTATCGGTGCGGTAACCAGCGCGAATTCCAACCAGCGCAATGGGTTTCCATTCGCCGCCGAAGTGCAACCCCAAAGGCTCGCTCTTGGGCGCTACAAAATCGCTCGTTAGGGTCCAATGTGGAGTGGGTTGATAAGACCCCCCCAATCGAAAGGTCAGGGGAAGACTGTCGCCGCTGTTTAAAAATGTTAAATGACTTCCGACATTGGCCAAGCTGGCTCCTAGATTGATACGGTCACTCAATTTATAGAGAGTGCCAAAATCTGCCGCATAGGCATTCGCGGTAACATCATCAAGCCTTCCATGGATAAGTTTCCCCGTCAACCCAAAAGCCAATTTTTCGTTGATGGCTTGGCCGTAAGCAAGCGCGTAAGCCGCAAACATATCGGAATACGTCCCCGTGTTGGCACCGGAAGTATCGGTCCCGGTAATATCGCCCGATCCGAGGTATTGGGCGGAGAAACCGATAGATTTGCCAGGCCTCAGCGGATAGACTCCGGCAAGGAATTCGTCGTGTATCGATTCAAGGTAAGAAAGATGTTGACCCGCGATTTGAGGTGTTTCAAGAAAGCCTAAGCCCGCGGGATTCCACACCGGCGCGTAGGCATCGGTCGCTAGCGCGGTATAGGCCGATCCCATGGACGCCGGGCCGGCGCCAGTTGGAATATCCAGGAATGAGGCACCGGTGGTGCCCGCCGCTCGAGCGTTCGTGACAAGTGCGAATACTCCTACCGCGAGCCTGAATAGTACGTCGCGACCTTTCTCACCCATGAGAAAGTCTACTGACCCGAGATGTCAATTCGGTTACAGCTAGGTTGACTTTAAGTTAATTCCTGCAGGCCGTGCCTAGGTTGAAAGGACCTGTAGATCTGAGATCTGTACCTGGAGACTGTGTCATAACGCATCCGTTTTATAAAATTAAGCGACCGTTAATGTGTTGTGAAGGGAGCGAGAATGGCTTACGTCCGAGGCGAACGCCAGCAAACGCAGTTATTTCCCGCCAGCATGGAAGAGTATGTCGGGCCTAGGGATCCGGTGCGGGTCTACGACGCGTTTGTGAATCAATTAGATTTTAAAGAACTCGGTATTGTGTTGGATGACGATCAAATCGGGCCGCCGGAATTTGATCCGCAGGCGATGGTGAAGTTGCTCGTGTACGGCTACGCCTACGGCATTCGTAGTTCGCGCAAACTCGAACGCGCGCTGTATCACAACGTCAGTTTTATGTGGTTGGTCGGAGGACTCAAACCTGATCACAAAACGATCGCACGATTTCGCCGTGATCACCGCGACGCCCTGAAAGGAATCTTAAAGCAGTGCGTGCGGTTGTGTCTGCAGTTGGGACTTATCGAGGGCAACAAGCTATTCGTTGACGGAACGAAGATTCGAGCCAACGCGGGCATGCGGGAAAGCGGGTCTCAGGAACGGTGCGACCGGGTGCTCAAGAGGACCGATGAACACATTGAGCGGATTTTAAAGGAATGTGAAAACGTGGATGCGTCGGAATCCGAGGACACATCGCTTGTGAATCATCCGGAACTTCAAGACGCCGAAGCTCTGAAGGCAAAAGTGCAAGCGATCGCGGAGGCACTCAAGAAAAGTAATAAGCCCGTCTTGAACACAACCGATCCAGACTGTCGACATATGCAGGGACGCCAAGGGACGCATGCGGCGTACAACGTGCAACGGGTGGTCGATGACAAGAACAGTCTGATTGTTCAAAGCGATGCGGTGGACGACGGGAACGACCGACATCAACTGGCGAACCAAACCATACAAGCCAACAGCACACTCGGGAAACCGTGCGAGACGATCTGCGCGGATGCGGGCTATGACCACAACCACGCCTGGAAAGAATTGGAAGATCAAGGAATTGCGGTTGTGGTCAAACCCAACGATTACGGGGTGCCGGGTCCGTTCACAAAAGATCAATTTCGCTATGACGCCCTCCGGGATTGTTATACGTGTCCCGTCGGACAAACGCTTGGGTACCGCTCGACGGACAAAAGGACGCAGCATCGAATTTATGCGGTGTCTAATGCCAAGATCTGCCGGGCCTGTCCCCACAAGAGGGCCTGCACAAAAAGTTTGACGGGCCGAACCATCGCCCGCGTGCCCTTAGAAGAAATTCGTCCGGTAGTACGAGCGCGTTACGAGTCGCTGGCGGGTCAGGTTCTCTATGCGCAGCGGCCATGCAAAGTGGAGCATCCGTTCGGCCACATCAAACACAACCTTGGGGTTCAGGCTTTTCTATTGCGAGGGCTCGCGGGCGTTCGCGCGGAAACGGCGCTACTGGCCACGTGCTTCAACATTAGCCGCATGATGACTTTAGTTGGGGTTGGCGGACTCTTGCCAAAACTTCAGACGCTGTGACAGAACTGATTCGCGGCTTCGATTCGAACCGGACTGCGTTCACGACCTGACCTGCGGGCAATTTATTCTGAGGAATCCCTATTGATCCACTCCCCGCCACAGGCCGCGGGGAACGACGGATAGAGCGTAATGACACAGTCTCCAGGTCTAACGGCGCGCTAGGTTGATCTGTTAGACCTGGTCTAACCGGCAACAGAGGGTGATCTAAGCCATTGGAATTAGGACTAGGTGACTAACTCCTGATAGTTAATCGCACGGGTGGCAAAACCTGAATCCGCTATGCGGTACAATTGTGGCTATGCATCCGGTCGCGGCTTCTACAACCGTTCGAATAAACCGTTCCCCATTACTGGGCGCGTTCGCTTTTATGGTCCTTCTTTCGTCGGCCGTATCGGGAGCGGCGAGTCCTTGGCAATCCAATAAACATGGGAAGTTGCGGTTGCTCAGTTCGCTCGACCAAGTCGCTACACCGGCCGATCTGTGGCTGGGCGTGCAATTTCAGCCGATCGCGGGCTGGCATGTCTATTGGAAAAACGCCGGGGATTATGGGTATCCACCCAAAGCGTCCTGGGAGGGTTCCAGCGGGATCAAAAACCCGATTTGGTTTTGGCCCGCTCCGCACCGTTATAGTTTGCCGGGTGAGATCGCCGCCTACGGGTACGAAGAAAATGTTGTCTACCCCGTTCGCGTGACGCGCCGCGGCGGAGCGGTGCAACTGGCGGTCCAGATTAGTTATCTCACTTGTGCCGATTCCTGCGTGCCCTATAAAGTGACGCTGCGTTTAGACGTACCGAGCGGGACGACGGACATCGTCGATGCGGAAGCTTCCCGGGCGATCAACAGTTTTCGCGATCAAGTGGCTGTTTCACCGGAGGTACACCCCGAACTGGTCCTCCACCCGCGATTAATTCAAAATTCCCACGGTACCTATATTGAATGGGTTGTTCACGGACCCGAACCCTTGGTGCCAAGACAGGCCGACATTTTTTTTGAGCGCAACGAACGGTTCACCTTTGGCGTCCCGGCGAAGGATGAAACCCCGACGCGCGATTTACGAATTCGTGTACCGGTTAGCACGATAACCGGCGGACCTTTTCCGCCAGTGCTGGAATTCGCCTATACATTCACCGAAGAAAATTACCGTGGCAAGCGTCTGGCACTGGACGATCACCGGAAGTTATTGGTGGAAAAAATTCCGTCCGACCCGTGGACCCCACCCACGGTTCCGGATCCCATGGCCGCCCCATCGACCCCGTCGTCCTCTCTCGGATCCCGGTCGTTGGGCTGGTTGATGTTATTGGGGTTTCTCGGCGGGCTGATTCTAAACGTGATGCCTTGCGTATTGCCGGTCTTGGCGATCAAGCTTCTGGGCGTCCTGCAAGCAGGCGGCCATTCTCGCACGGTCGTGATTCGCCGTTCCCTGGCATCGGCCGCGGGCATCCTCGTTTCATTCTTGGGATTGGCGGCGGCCGCCATCGCCTTGCGTGCGACAGGTCATGCGATCGGTTGGGGGATTCAATTTCAACAACCGCTCTTCGTGGCGCTGATGGCGGCTATTGTTTTTGGATTCGCCTTGAACCTTTGGGGCGCCTTCGAAATCGGCATGCCGCGAGTGTTCGGGCATTTTGCCACAACCTTCGGCCGGGGCGAAACGATCATGTCCTATTTTGTCTCGGGGATATTTGCGACGCTTTTAGCGACGCCCTGTTCGGCGCCGTTTCTCGGGACGGCAATGGGGTTTGCGCTGACGCAGACAGCTGGAACGGTGGTATTTATTTTTATCGCCGCGGGAGTCGGTATGGCATTTCCTTATCTAGCCTTGGCTGTTTTCCCCGGATCGGTCCGGTGGCTGCCAAAACCCGGGGTTTGGATGCTGCGCGTTAAAGCCGTCATGGGCATCCTTCTGGCGGCGACCGGGGTTTGGCTGCTCACGATTCTTTACGCACAGCTTCATTCACCGGCGGGTCGACCATCGCCTGTGATCGAAAGCGCGGGCGTTGCGTGGATCCCCTTCGACGAAGCTCTGATTGCGCGGCGATTGTCGGAGGGGAGAACAGTTTTCGTCGACGTCACGGCAGACTGGTGCTTCACCTGCAAGTTCAACGAACGCTTTGTGCTGCAGTCGGCCGAAGTGGAACAAGCGTTTCGCACTCACAACGTCGTGATGATGCGTGCCGATTGGACCAACCACAACGATCTCATCGGGGAGTATTTAAAAAAATTCAACCGCGCCGGAATTCCCTTCAACGTTCTTTATAAACCCAACCAAACGCCGATCACGATGTCGGAATTTCTCACCAAAAAACAGGTCTTGCACGCATTGCAAAATAAGTAAGACGTCGCTCTTCCTAAATCTTGCACAGATGGATGATCATCGCTTCGGCGGCGCGTTCACCGCTTTCGATACAGTCCGGAATGCCGACGCCCGACCGCCAATTTCCCGCAATAATCAGACTAGGAATTTGCCCAAGTTTTTCATCGATATCAGCGACTCGGCTGACATGCCCGACGCTGTACTGCGGAAGTGAAGCCCGGTACCGCGACGTGTAAGTGAAAAGCGGAGGCCCGGTAATTCCCAGGATCGCGCGCAAATCCACTAGCATTTTTTCCTGAACTTCGGCGTCGGAGCGCGGCCAGAGCGTTTGCGCATTTTTACCGCCTGTGAAAGCGCGCAGCAAGGCAATACCTTTGGGCGCCCGGCCCTCGAATTTTCTGTGAACGAACGTACAAGCCGTGATCGTGCGTTTTTCCGTTGTGGGTACCACCACGCCGAAGCCGTTCAAGGGATGTTTAATGTTACTGGCGGGAAAAGCGAAATGAACCGTTAACGAATCAGAATAAGGAATTTCCGCGAGGCGTTTGCTAAGAGCGGGCTGGGGACCTTGTAACAATCGAGCCGCGTTGTGCGCGGGTCCGGCCAAGCAAACGCTGTCCGCCTCCAGAGTCTCGCCGCTGGAAAGCGTCAGCCGCCAGCCTTGGAACCCTTCCGAAAGGGCCGTCTTGGCGAGGGAGGTGACCTGCGTCCCCGTTCGAATGACCGCGGGCCCGATGAGCTCGGCCAAACGGTCCGTCAACGTTTGCATGCCTTTTTCCAGCGTCACAAATAAACTGTAACGCGCTCCGCTCGCTTGAGCGGCCGGCTCGTCGTCTTTACCCATCAAGGCGCGAATCACGCTGCCGCGTTTTTCCATTTCTAAAAACTGCGGGAATGTGGCTCTCAAGCTGAGCTGGTCGGGATCGGCCGCATAGATCCCGCCCGCTAGAGGTTGGGCGAGCCGCTCTAAGACTTCCGGACCCAGCCGCCGGCGGACAAACGATCCCAAGGTTTCGTCTTCGTTCGTTCCCGTCGCAATAAAGAATTCTTTGAGCAACCTCAATTTTCCCTTCAGCGACAGCAAGGGGCTCATCAGGATCGGGTACAAGCGCGACGGCGCGATCAGGTAGAAACCGTCAGGGACGGGATAAAGTTTCTTTCCGCGCAGGATAAAACTGCGACGATTTTCGGAACGCGTCGGCCGTAGATCACGGCGAAGCCCCAATTCTTCGCACAGTCCGACGCCGCGCTTTTTTTCCGATAAAAAACAATCCGGCCCCGCTTCCAGGATATATCCCTCGCCCGGAACCGTGGCAATTGCCCCACCCAGGCGGTCCGTGGCCTCGAGCAAGAGAACTTCAAAAGGGCGGCCGAGGATCGACAGACGTTGCGTCAGACGGTAGGCCGCTGTCAGGCCGGTGATTCCACCGCCAATAATGACTGCACGATTGGTTCGCATAGATTTTAGAGAGCCGCGGCCGGCCGCTTGCAGGGTGGCGCGGCCGACTCGGGAAAACAAAAGCAACGCACGTCCAATGGGCGCACCGATCGCCGCTGTTCGGGCGCGTCCCCCGACGTCATTCGGCGCGTCACCACCGAGGCCATCATCCTAACAAACTGGGGATGATCACCGACTGTAGCGGTACGGTGAAATCGTAAGCCTTCTTGCTGGGCCGTTTCGCGCGCTTCGATATCCTGGTCGAATAATACTTCGACATGATCGGCTAGAAAGCCGATCGTGACCAGCAAAACGGCGCCGATACCTCGCGCGGCTTCCGCGCGAATGGCGTCATTAATATCCGGCAGCAGCCAAGGATCGCGGGGGTTGCCGCTGCGGCTGGAATAAGCCAGTCGCCAATCTTTTTTTCCGAACGATTCGCAAACGAGCCCGGCGGTGCGTTCAAGGTCTTGCACATAGGATGAGTCCTGGGCCATCGCGCAGGGAATGCTGTGGGCGACGAATAACCATGGAATGTTCATCAGCATGGTCGCTGCGGCAGTGGACTGAAGAACTTCCCGGATGCGCTGGGAAATAGCTTCGACAAACAAAGGATGATCGAACCAAGGATCGACATAATCAATCACGGGCGCTGAGGGGCCGATGCGCTCGCGCGCTTGATCGACGCTTTGAATGTAACGGTCTAAGCTCGCCTCCGTGCGATGGGCCGCCGTAATAAATCCCACGGCACGCCGAACGCCGTCGGCCGCCATGGCGCGAAGGGTCTCTTCAACGAAGGGATGCCAATTTCGCTGGCCGACATACACCTTGAGAGGATTATTTTGCGCCCGGAGTTCGCGCTCTAATGCCTCCGCCTGGCGACGTGTGATCTCATTGATCGGAGACGCGCCGCCGATTTGTTCGTAATGATGAGCCACATCGAGAAGCCGCTCGCGCGGAATGCCGCGGCCCTTCGTAACCACTTCGAGGAACGGCATGACATCGTCAGACTTCTCGGGACCTCCGAACGAAATGAAGAGGACGGCGTCATAGGCTGGCGCTGTCACTCGCGCCTCGCGGCCGAAAGTTCATGTACCGCATCGACGAGAGCTTTGACATGGCCGACGGGGGTGTTGGGCAGAACGCCATGACCCAAATTAAAAATATGGCCCGGGCGGCCGGCCGCCTGGGCGAGGATTCGTTTGACCTGCTGTTTAATCGCCGCGGGTTCGGCAAAAAGCGCCACGGGATCGAGATTGCCCTGGATGGCCACGCGACCCAGGCGTTCCCAAGCCACATCGAGCTCAACCCGCCAATCGAGTCCGATGACGTCGCCGCCCGCATCGCGCATCAGTTCCAGAAACGTTCCGGTTTGGGTTCCGAAATGGATGACGGGTGTCCCCGGGGTGACACCGCGAATCACGCGACGGCTGTAAGGCTGAACGTACGTCTTGTAATCCTCCGGCGATAAACAGCCCACCCAGCTGTCAAAAAGTTGCACCACTTGGGCACCGGCCGCGATCTGCGCGTTCAAATAAACGATCAGGCTGTCGGAGAGCGTCGTCATGAGCTGATGCCAAGAGCTTGGATGCTGATGCATGAGGGTCTTCGTGTAGATAAAGTTGCGCGATCCCTGTCCTTCGATCATATAGGACGCCAGCGTAAAGGGAGCGCCGGCAAATCCGATCAGTGGAATGTGCGGCGGCAGCGCGGCCCGCGTTTTGCGAATGGCTTCGTAGACGAAAGCAAGAGCATCGGGTTGCCGGAGGGGACGCAGACGCGCTACGTCGGCCTCGTTGCGCACCGGATTATGAATGATCGGTCCTTCGCCCTTGGCATATTCCAGATTTAAACCCAGTGGTTCGAGAATCAGGAGAATGTCCGAAAATATGATCGCGGCGTCGACGCCCAAGCGCTCCACCGCATAGACCGACACTTCGCAGGCCAGATCGGAATCTTTGCAGAGATCGAGAAAACTATGGCGAGCGCGCAGATCCCGGTACTCTTTCATGTAACGTCCCGCTTGGCGCATCAGCCAAATCGGCGTGAAAGACGTGGCTTCACGGCGACAAGCCTTTAGAAAGGCAGAATTTTGCAAGACCAAGTCCGGCGCGGCGTCCTGGCGCGAAGTAGAGGAGGCACCTGAGGGTTCGAAACGAGAGCGTTTGAGCGACAAGATACCGGGTCCCTTGCGACTGGCTTCTTCGACGAGGTTATTCATGGTCGGCTGCTCCGGTTCGACGTCGACAGGCAGTCCATACTCGTCCAAAAATTGGGTACAGGAAGGTCCGACCGACGCCACGACGACCCGTGACAGGGCGTCGCGGAATTCCTGTTCAACGCCTTCTTCCCGAGCGATACGCAAGACATGATCGATCTGTGTCGAATTGGTAAACAATACGACATCCACTTGGCCCTCGATGACCGCTTGCAGGGCGTCGCGGAGCGGTTGAAGATCTTCTGGCAACGCCCAGCGATAAACGTGCACTTCGATGACCTTGGCCCCGCGCTGGGACAAACCCACCAGCAGTTCTTGATGGACGGCGCCCGATTCCTGAATGGCGACGGTTTTGCCCGCAAGGGAACCCAGCTGGTCGATCGTCGTCAATACTTCCCGCCAAGTGGCGGGTTCGGGGACGACGGTGACGGCCGAGAGCCCCTCGCTACGTAATGCTTCCAGGGGTTTCGTGCCGCGCGCCATGAGCCGGATCTTGGAAAAAGCGCGCAGGGTAGCCGCCCGGGTCATTTGGGTTTGAAGAACGTTTAGCAACACCCGGGTCCCGCCGGCAGTCATGAACAATGTGATGTCGATCTCGCCCGCCGCCAGACGCTGACCAAAGGCGAGAGCCTCCGCGTTTTCCCCCAGGGGCACTTCCCGCATGGACGGGGCGACGACGGCTCGACCGCCGCGCCGGGCGATTAAATCCGCCATATCCCCGCTCCGGCGGCTCTCAAAGGAAACGACGCGCAGGCCTTCAAAACCGCGGTTTTCTGACGATCCTTCGCTCATCGGAGTATTTTAGCACTTCATGGCGCCAGGGTTGCCGGCGACTCCGTCGGCTAAAACGCGAAATTGGTAGAATGAACCGTTTTCGAAACCATGCGTACCGAAATCTAGGAGGCCGTCTTGAATTTAAGTCATGAATTTTTTCAGTGCAAAGGGCTAGCGAGCGACTGGGCGGCAGATGGTCGTTTTGCTTATGCGGGGTCGACACCCCACTACGCCCCGGATCGCCCGATCGACACGCGCCATATTCGCTTGGAGGTGGCTCTCGATTTCGCTCGCAAGACGTTGTCCGGCGTTTGCACGGTGTCCTTGACGGCCGTTGCCGATAGTGTCAATCAAATGGTGTTCGACGCCGTACAGTTCGAAATCAGCAAGGTCGTTTCAAACAATAAAGCATTGCGCTACGACTATGACGGACGCAAATTGATTGTCCACTGGCCCCTGCCTCTCAAGCGCGGAGCCAGCCGCGACGTCGCCATCTTTTACCGGGTGACGAAGCCCAAACTTGGATTGCATTTTGTGGGTCCCGACAAGCACTACCCGACAAAACCGACTCAGGCCTGGACGCAGGGCGAAGATGAATACAACCGCTACTGGTTTCCATGCCACGATGCGCCCCAAGAACGCGCGACGACGGAAATGATCGCCAAAGTTCCGTCAGGCTACCAGGCCATTTCAAATGGGGCGCTTCTTTCCACGCGCCACAAGGGCCGGACCACCACGTTTCATTGGAAGCACAATATTCCGCATCCGCCCTATCTCGTTTCACTAGTCGTCGGTAAATTTACCGAAATTCGCGATCATTGGAACCGCGTGCCGGTGCTCTATTACGTCACGCCGGGACGCGAAGACGACGCGCGCCGGGCGTTTGGCAAAACACCCAAGATGATGGAATTTTATTCCAAGCGTTTGGGGGTGCCGTATGCCTACGCCAAATATTCGCAAGTGGCGGCGATTGATTTTATTTACGGGGGGATGGAAAACACCTCAGCGACCACTCAGACGGCGCTCACGCTGCACGATGAGCGGGCGCACCTCGATTTTTCAAGCGACCCTCTAGTCGCCCACGAACTGGCGCATCAATGGTTCGGCGATCTCGTGACCTGCAAGGACTGGTCGCATGCCTGGCTCAATGAAAGTTTTGCCACCTATTTTGAAGCGTTGTTTAAGGAATATGACATGGGTGCCGAGGAGTTTGCTTACGAACTTCACGAGAACGCGCAAGCTTATTTCGACGAGGACAAAGAGCGCTACCGGCGCCCGATGGTCACGCGGATGTACAAAAATACAAACGATCTCTTTGACCGGCACCTCTACGAAAAAGGATCGCTGATTTTGCACATGATCCGGCGGCTCCTGGGCGACGACGCGTTCTGGCGTTCGATGAATCTTTATCTGACGCGGCATAAAGCCCAAGGCGTTGAGACGGTCGATCTGATCGAAGCGATCGGGGCCGCCACCGGCAAAAATATGCGGCCATTTTTTGACCAGTGGATTTATAAAGCTGGGCATCCCGAATTCAAAGTTCGCTATTGGTGGGACGCCAAAAAACGCCAGGTGTCGGTCCGGGTCTTGCAGATGCAGCCCGTGAGCGACGAAACGGGACTCTACACCGTCGCGATAACCTTCGCCTTTTACGTGAACGGGCAAGAAAAACGGTTCACCGAAACAATCAGTAAAAAAGAGCATCTGTTCGTCTTCGATCTGAGCGCGGCGCCGCAATTGTTTCTCTTCGATCCGGATCATTCCATCCTCAAACGCGTCGATGTGGCGAAGCCAGAATCGATGTGGATCACGCAGCTGGCCGAGGATCCGCATGTTCTCGGACGCCTGCAGGCAGCGCAAGTGCTGGGAACGCTCGCCAGTCCCGCGGCGGTGCAGGCGCTGCGCCAAGCATTGCTTAAAGAAAAATTCTGGGGAACGCAGATGGAAGTCGCGCGCGCTCTCGGTCGGGCCGCCACGCCATCGGCGCTTGACGGCTTGCTGGAGGGATTGCGCCAGGTGGTGCATCCAAAAACCAGGCGGGCGATCTATGAAGGGCTCGGCCATTACCCGTCATCAAGGGTATTGGGAGAGATCAAGGCTGTTTACGAGAATGAAAAAAGTTATTTTGCGCAGGCCGAAGCGATCCGCGCCCTGGGACGCATGCGTGATCCTGGACTACTCAGCACCTTCAAAGGTTGGCTCGAGCGCGACTCCTGGAACGAAGTCCTGCGAATTGCCGCACTGGACGCGATTGGTTCATTGCAACTAGCCGAATCAATCCTGATTCTCAAAGAATACAGTCGTTACGGACAGCATCCAAATGTCCGCATGACCGCCATTCGGCGCTTGGGTGCGCTGGGCAAGGGCCGGGAGGATATTCAGAACCACCTGATCGAACTCTTGAAAGATTCCTATCTGCTCGTGCGTCTGACGGTGGTGCGTGCGCTCAGCACCTTTGCCGATGAGCGGACGACAGACGCGTTAATGGCCTACACAACGGGCGATCTCGATGGACGTCTCAAGCGCACGGCCGAAGAAGCGGTGCGCAAAATCCGAAAGGGCATGGACCAGGAATTTCCTTCTAGCGATAAGAAGTAAATGATTTCTTCGCAAAAAGAAGCCGCGCTGCGCGAGAAAATGAAGTCGCTCGGCATCTCGGAGCAGGATATCGACGAGACGTTCGTACGTTCGGGTGGTGCGGGCGGGCAGCATGTGAACAAAACGTCCAGTTGCGTTCAACTCCTCCATCGGCCGACGGGTATTCTTGTGAAATGCCAAGACGACCGGTCGCAAGCCGTCAACCGCTACTTGGCGCGGCGCCGGTTGGTCGAGAAAATCGAAAGCGACGTTCTCGGCCGAGAGACCAAAGCCGTCCAGCTTCGCGAAAAAATTCGCCGCCAGAAACGCCGACGTTCCCGCCGCGCTAAAAATAAGATGCTCGATAACAAGCACCATCAAGCCGCCAAAAAACAGAACCGAAAAGTTCAAAAAGACTGGGAAGCCTGAGCAGCCCCTGCAGCACCGACGAAAACAATCGCTCTGCTCGTCCTCTCGAACTCGTTCATGACGTACGCCTGGTATGGCTCTCTCAAACACCGCGACTGGCCGTTGTGGCTTGCAATTGCGCTTAGATGGCTTGTCGCCCTTGCGGAATATTGTTTCGCTGTCCCGGCCAACCGCATCGGCTACGGCGAGTTTTCACTCCCGCAGCTGAAGGTCCTTCAGGAAGTCATCACGCTCAGCGTTTTCTCCATCTCTTTGCACGTCTTCACCCCGCCAGCACATCCCTGAGAGCGACGTCTTGATCGTTCGTGGCTGGCGGCCGTTGCCATAACCCTGCCGCGCCATGCTGCGCTCATGCGAGCTAGCTCCCAGTCGCTATGTCTTGCAATGAAAGGCCCGGCTCCGTCAGACAGCGAGTTGATCGCGTTGCTTGGAGCTCATGTGCTTATAGGTCATGGCCCCTCATTGTAGAGAAGACCTTCGAACCTGCAGCGTGTTGCACTAGCATATTGAACTCCGCAATGTAGTTGAGAAATGGACATATATGACCCCGTTTTATATGATCAACCGCTTTCCTAAGACGAGATCCGAGACAGAAAAAAAGTAGGTCGTCACTTCGGGAAGACACCTCTCATAAAAACACTTCGCTGCCGGAATTTGCAGAGATGTATACAACCTGCCTTCGGGGGGGCGCTCATGGTTTTTCTGAGCGCGACTTATTGCGACGCTACGACACTGTCTGGGCCTCTCAGCGGTTCCCTTCCTCTGTCAGGAAGTCCCTACGTTGCGACGACTGACATTTCTGTTTTAGCGACGCAAAGCTTAACAATCGATCCGGGTGTTCTCATCGAAATGTCTCCCGGGACGAACTTCACTGTCGATGGTGTTCTGCTCGCGCTTGGGACCAACGCCAATCCCATAACCATCAGCTCTCGCCAAGAGGGTACGACCCAAGCGGCGCCAGGCCAATGGGGATCGGTGCAATTTAATAATTCCACATCCGCCACGCAGCTCTCCAGTGTCATCATCCGTTTCGGGCAACAGGTCCAGCTTTCCGGCGCCTCCCCGCAGTTCAAGAATGTCACGATATCTAGCATGGCGGCTTCTGCCATTCTTGTTGACTTAGCCTCTATGCCCAGCGGCTCAGGAAACCAGGCATTTGGGTCGCTCATTAACGGCATAGATGTCCTGGGTGGTAATCTCTTTACACCGTTAACTTTGACCGCCATCGGACTGCCGTATGTGATTCGTGGGAGCAAGATACTTGTTGCTTCGGGGGGTCAATTGACGATTGGGGAAGGGGTGGTGATCAAACTGTTTAAGGACCCAATCAACAGCGTAGACTATCCGGGAGGGATCTGGGTCATCGACGATGGGGCATTGTCGGTTCAAGGGACGCAGGCAAATCCTGTAATTTTTACCAGCCTTCGGGATGATTCGGTAGGGGGTGATACGAATAATGACGGTGCCGGGTCCACTCCCGCCCCCGGGGATTGGCACGGCCTTCAGTTCGGAGATACCAATGCTGGTAGCCGCTTAGAAGGTCTTCGCATGCGTTATGGCGGCGCAGTCGGGCGGCTCTTCAACCAAGCTAAGTTACCTGATCTTATTAATGTCCCTTTTACCATTCCCCTTCCCAATTTGCCTATTCCCCTTATTAATATGACGAACAGTTCTGTGACGCTGAGCGAATGTGAGATTAGTTCCAGCGCCGTAGACGGTATACGGGTGGCTTGGAATAGCCAGGCATTTATACAGAACAGTTCGGCAAACAATAATGGTGGAAACGGTATAGAAGTGACGGTCAATAGCCAAGCGCAACTGAAGAACACCTCGGCAAACAACAATGGTGGAACTGGGGGTCTTAGTATTGTTAATGACTCCACAGTGACGGTGCTTTCCGGCCAGTTTATTGGAAATCAAGGGTATGGAATCGCGGCACCCTCGGATGTCAATGGCCAGTTGACGGTCGAGGGGTCTACGTTCGCGGCTAATGGAGCGGGCGCTCTTCAAATTTATCCCAATGTGTCGTTCATCACAAACGGCCTCCAGGGTTCGGGCAATGGGATAAACGGGATCGATATC
>JBBQYF010000001.1:0-48066 GCA_038208955.1 Elusimicrobiota bacterium | reverse complement strand
AATCGGTCGCCCGCGAATCCGTTTCTTTGGAACCCTTTTCGAAAAGCTTTTTGGTTAATACGACCAAGGCCAGAAGCTGGAGGAATTGCGACAAGATATTCCCGATCACGTTTCCCCATTTTCCATTGGGATCCATGCGCGCGTATAGCAGACCCGTGGCCACACAAGCGGCCAAGAGGAAAAGACTCAGCGAGTGTTCGATCAGAAATCGGAAAAGCGGCGCTTTCGCGCGGTCTGTAAAAGAACGGCTTTCGGCGGAGCCCCGTTCGTGAAGATATTTACTGACCACGACAATAATGCAGGCACCCAGCCAGTCCGCGATCGCATTGCCGTAAAAAGCTCCCCAATGCGTCGCAGGATTGCCGCGCCAATACAAATAGATCCAGCCAAGTGTAATGGTCAACAGGGTGAGACTTAAGGAATGACGCCGCCAAATATATGGCAGGCCACGGCGCGGCGATGAAGAATGCACAATTGAATTTTACCAAAGGCTAGGGTCGTGACGACCGCTCATGAACCGTAGATCGAACGGCAAAACCATCCGGTACAACCCGTTGTCGGTAGTTTGGATACGAAAGTGGCGATCGGGATTTCAACAAAGTCCAATGATCACGTTTCCCGCGGGGGGCCTCCAATGTTGCAGCTGAATGTCAGTAAGATTAATCCGCTAGGACAGGCGGAAAAGGTTTTATGGGTTGGGGGAAATTTTTGCTTTGGCGACGGCAAGGTCGGCAAAAGGCTTGACGACTTGTAAGGCGCTGATGCTTTCCATCATACGCTTGGCATATAGTCCTTCAAAGCCGGTTTGCGTCACATGCGGCGACAATACGATATAGGAGTGGCCCAATTGACGAAGTTTCTCGGCCATATGCGTCGTATGAAAGCCGCCGACGACAAGTACCCGCGGACCGGTCGCGGCGGGAACTTTCCGTAAGGCCTCTTCGAGAAATATATCGCTGCGCGCGTTGACGAGTCGGTAAAACGTCTCGGCCGCATGAACAACCGGGTCTAAACCAGCGGACGAGGGCACGGCCGCTTTATCACGCCAGTAAGCGTCATATTCCCCCGGAGTCAGCTTTAACTTGACGAGTTCTTGTGTCCGCTCCAGTTGCGTGGCCAGAAGATTGGGTTCCGGAATATGCATGGTTTCTTGCAAGCGACGTATATTTTCCAATTCCGCCAAAGCCGCCGGACGACGCGACAGTACAAACTGGTAAGCCTCCAGGTTTTCGCGGTATATCCGTGAATTCTCCATGCCGATTAATTGAAAGGTCGCGTCCGCGCTATCGTCCCTAAGCTCGGACTCGCTTAGCAATACAGCCGCGAGTTCAGGTCCGGACAAATTCCCCTGCTGCACGAGACGGTGCAAAAGGGCCGTCCGAGTTTCTTGAGGGATGGACTGAAACATCGAGAGATCGACCGTCGTAAAAGCCCCTTCGAGAAACACTTTTTTGACGCCCCAGGAACGGTAAGCATTGACGATGATCGCGGCGATGTCGGACTGAACTTCGGGATGCGTGTGAACGTCTTGAATAATAATAAATTCGGGTGTTGTCTGTAGGGGACGGACGTAGGAGTCGGTAATCCGCGCTAAGGTCGGGGGAACAACAATGTAGTCGGCGGGGGGCGGGGCAGGGGTTGGAACCGAGGCAAATATGGGCATGCCTAAGAATCCCAAAATAAAATTTCCGCCGATCAGCCACCGGTGCATTTGCATCGTCTTATGAGATTAGCCCTTGTGAGAGAATGGCGCAAGCAGACTTAGGACCAATTTTTGATAAGCCTAAAGACCCATATAGCCACCCATGTCACGAGGCAGGTTCATGCTCGCATCGTCGAAAGAGAGCTTGGGCGATCTGCCGCGCGGCGTCGAGACTCGGCAGCAACGTGTTTCGCGTCAACCCTTTTTCAATGCGCCGGTAAGCGAAAATCAGTACGCCTTGCAGAGGTTTTGTAGGGTCGGCGGGGTCATGCAGTGGAAAAATCCCCAGCGAGTGAAAATCATCGGGGATCCAGGAAAATCCTTCCAGCACCTGCCGGTCCTCGGGCATGTTTAGAATGCGAACTTCGCGGCGCGCATCCAAATTCAGCAAAAGAGGGTGATCAATGGGCAGCGTTTTTAGCTCGGACAAAGTGGATAGATGCGCCACCGGCATAAAATAAGGGGGCGTGCTGGAGCGCTGAAATAAAAAAAGCGCATCGACGCCATTGATCGAATTTTTTAGAAACTCCAGGGCTTTGGAACAGCGTTCCGCCCAAGAACCCGCTCCACCCAAAAAACGGTCGACGCCGTCCATCAGGAAGAGCGCTCGGCTGGTTTGTTCCAACCGGTGCAGCAGGTTCTTAACGAGCATGGTTTGCACGATCATTCCAGGTTCGGGATTTCGGAGTATCCATTCGCGGAGTTTTTGACCGTGGATGACAACCAGCTGCCCATCTTGCGCGGCCGATGCCATCGCCGCGCGCGGAGTTACTTCGACGATGGCGGATTCGCCGAACCAAGCTCCGGCGCCGAGACTTGACAGCACTTTCGATCCATCGCGACGGTCCCGGGAAACACGTTCGATGGCCACTTCACCGCTGACGATCCCGAAGCAATAAGGCGATGGTTCGCCCTGGCAAAAAATGGTTTCACCGGCGCGCATACTGCGCAAGGTTGTGAATCCAGCGATGTCGTCGAGCAATGCCGGCGCGAGGTCGGAGAGGAGATCGACGGCGTGAAGGGCCTTGGGAATATCCATCGCGCGTTCGGAAACGAGATCAACTCCGGCTGGGGGGTCGCATTTTAGCGGGATTCATTTCGGGGTTATTCATACGCGATACGGCTTCTGAAGGTTCGATCAGTCCGCGCCGCACCAAGTCCTCCAGGGACCGGTCGAGGCTGATCATTCCCTGATTGGCTCCCATTTCGATCGCCGAATACAACTCATGCGTCTTACCCTGACGGATCAAGTTGCCGACGCCCGGTGTGACGATCATAATTTCCCGAGCCGCGACCCGCCCCGGCTCGCGGGCCTTGGGAATGAGGTTTTGCGAAATCACCGCTTTGAGAACACCCGCTAGTTGCGTCCGCACCTGCTGCTGCTGACGCGAAGGGAACACATCGATTACGCGATCGACCGACTGCGCGGCGTCGACCGTATGCAGCGTCGCAAAAACCAAGTGGCCCGTTTCGGCAACCGTCAGCGCGGCGGCGATCGTTTCGTAATCCCGCAACTCGCCGATTAATACGACATCGGGATCTTGGCGGAGGACAAATTTCAAAGCGGAAGCAAAGCTCGGGGAATGAAGTCCAATTTCGCGTTGGCTGACGATCGACGATTTGCTTGAATAAATGAATTCGATCGGATCCTCGATCGTAATGATGTTCGCTCGGCGTTTTTGGTTAATGATATTGATCAAACTGGCCAGTGTCGTGGTTTTTCCCGAACCGGTCGGTCCGGTGACAAGGACCAGTCCGCGATGCATATCGGTGAGGCCCAGAACCACCGGCGGCAGCATTAATTCTTCCGGGGTTGGGATGCGGCTGGAGATAACTCGCAAAACAGCTTCGAGGCCGTGTCGCTGGAATAATACGTTAGCCCGAAATCGCGTGTCATCGACTTGCAGCGAAAAATCAAGCGTCCATTCCTGCTCAAAGCGGGCGCGCTGATCCTCCGACATCAACTGGTAAATCATTCCCGCGCATTGGTCTGCGGGAATCGGTGGAAAATTTGGCTGCAGGGGGATGAGCTGCCCATGCAATCGGACCATCGGCGGGGAGTTGGAAATGAGGTGAACATCGGAAACCCCGAGATTGACCGCTTGCCGAAGGATTTCGACGGTGGTTAAGGCCACAAAGCATTCCTTACGCGTTTGACCATAAACTTACTTATCAGAAATCGATTGCCAAATAAAGGGGAATTTTACTTAAAGAAAATATCGGCTAAGGCCAGCCAATCCTTCGGAACGGTCTTTAATTTCGATGTCGCTTCTTCGAGCGAAACACCCAGGACCTCGTTTCCGCGGAGCGCGACCATTTGGCCGAATTGGCCGGTCGCCACCAAGTCCGCGGCTTTGGCTCCTACCCGGGTGCCCAGAATCCGGTCAAAAAGCGTGGGAGCACCGCCCCGTTGAATATGTCCGATCACGGCGGAACGCGTCTCCACCCCTGTTTCTTTTTCGATTATTTCGGCCACGGTTTCACCGACCGCCCGGTTTTTCAAAAGCATATGACCGAACTGGTCGAGTTGCTCGCCTTGGGTATTCATCCCCGGAAGCGTGACCGCCTCCGACGTGACGACAATGGCGACGTGGTCGCGCGCGTGGACTTTTTTTACATGGGCGCACATGGCTTTAACGTCAGACTCGCGCTCCGGCAAAAGCACCCAATCGGCCGCTGCCGCAATCGATGTGAAGAGCGCTACCCAGCCGGCGTGACGGCCCATCACTTCGAGCACCATGATCCGCCGGTGACTCCGACCGGTATCGCGCAGTCGTTCGGCAGCGTCGACGGCGACGGTAGTAGCGGTATCGAATCCGAACGTGTAATCCGTCGACGACAGATCGTTGTCCATCGTTTTGGGTACGCCCACCACGGGTAATTTATGTTCCTTAAAAAAACGTGCGGCCACACCCAACGTGTCTTCCCCGCCGAGCGCGACCACCGCATACAGATCGAGTTTCTTAAAAGTGTCGAGGCATTTAACGACGGCGCCTTCCATTTTAAAAGGGTTGGTTCGGGAAGTTCCGAGAATGGTTCCCCCCTTGCCGACAATCTCTTTAACATCGGTCAGGCCGAGCGTTTGCGTCTTGCCTTCGATAAAGCCACGCCAGCCTTCCTGAAGGCCGATAAATTCGAGTCCTGTATCAAGTCCATGCATGACCGCGCCGCGAATCGCCGGGTTTAAGCCCGGACAATCCCCGCCGCCCGTCAGAATCGCTACGCGTTTATTCATCACATCTCTCCGCGTTTAGTATGCCCCACGCGTATCGGCGTTAGCACCCGTGAGGGCTTTACCGCCAGAATACCAATGGGCGTCGACATTTTCCGCCAGATCTTTCGGCGACAAACCATAGCGACCCCAAACGGACTGGGCATACTGGTCGACCAAATCCGAAAGAATTTTCATTCGCTGGGCGCCGGTCGTTTTTAGGAACTGCGCGCGTTCCGCCGGCTGGTTGCCATCGAAGTACTCATTAAAGATGGCCCGGCCGGCCATCGTGCCGGAACAACCCGCTTTCATCGTCGCTTCGACTTGTTTCGTGAAAACGTCAAACTTCTCACCCGCCGACAATAATACCCAGGGGCGGATCGCCGCGTCATTCACGGTTTTGAGGTTCTCTTCTCCCGGAAATTCCAACTTCAGAATGTCGGTAATCGGACCCAGCAATATGGCCGATTCAATAATATTCTTGACCCGCCGCGCGACGTACGCAGGCGTTTTCTTGTCTTCGCCGGCGCGCGGGAAGGACAATTCTTCCGTCATGAGTAATATGTCTTCCTTGGCACAATCCTCGTAGATTTTCTTTGCGAAATCCATTTGGCCCTGAGTATAAGCTTTGTCCTCCACGTCCATATAAACCAAGAGCTTCACCGCGCTGCAACCCATCAACTTAATCTGGCGGACACTCCAACCCGGCTCGAGCTCGCTGGGAATTCCGGCGTCCTTGGATGCCTCGACTCGGCCGATCAATCCCACACCGCGGGCGAGCGCTCCCGTGTTGATGCACTGGCGCAACCCATAATTGACGTCCAGCAAGACGGCCGATGCCATCGGAGACAAGGCCCCGGTAATCTCCATTTTTGTGTCACGAATTTCTTCAAACGTCGGTTCCCCCGGCGCCTTGGTTCGTTCGTGCAACGTGCGCAATGCTTTTTTAAACGAGTTGCTTTGGTCAAGGGCGAAAACTTTAAACTTTCCGTTTGCATCGGTAATCTGCCGCAGGCCCATCATTTTGCCCGGGGTTAGGCGACGAAAATAATCTTTTGAACTCTGCGCGGTGGTTGCGGCGGTTTGAACGGCCATCTTGTGTTTCCTCCTTGGAATAGGTGCTAATCGGGTATTTTAGGCGCGCTTTCGGGCCGCGCGGCGCACAGGTGCCGCACTCTGAACGGATTCGGCGTCGCGCCACGTGCCGAGCGAACGAAATTTTTGATAGCGCGCCGCCAGCAAGCGGTCGACGGGAAGCGAATCAATCGCCCCGAGATGACTGCGGAGGAGCCGCTTAAGGGACTCGGCGGTGGCTGATGGATCGCGATGAGCGCCGCCACGCGGTTCCGGAATAATATCGTCGATGATGCCCATGATCTTTAGTTCCGGAGCGGTCAGCTTCAAGGCCACAGCGGCTTCTTGGGCCCGCGCCGCATCGCGGAATAAAATGGCGGCGCATCCCTCGGGTGAAATCACGGAGTACCAGGCGTTTTCACACATCAAAAGACGGTCTCCCATGCCGATCGCAAGCGCGCCACCGGAGCCACCCTCCCCAATGACGATCGAAATCATCGGCGTGCGCAGTCCCGCCATTTGCAGGAGGTTCTGGGCAATCGCCCGCGCTTGCCCGCGTTCTTCAGCACCGATGCCGGGATAGGCGCCCGGCGTATCAATAAAACAAAAAACCGGACGCTTAAATTTTTCAGCCAGTTTCATCAATCGGAGCGCTTTGCGATATCCCTCCGGATGCGGCATGCCGAAATTCCGGCGCATCGACTCCTGAACGGTTCGGCCTTTTTGATGCCCCATGACGACCACTGGTTTGCCGTCAAACATCGCCAGCCCACCGACGAGCGCGGCGTCTTCCGAAAACGTCCGGTCGCCATGCAGCTCGATGAAGTCGGTGCAGACCATGCGTATATAGTCGAGCGTATAGGGCCGCTGCGGATGCCGAGCAATGGTCACGCGTTGCCAGGGTGTTAAATTCAAATAAATTTGCTGCTTGAGCTGTTCGCATTTTTCTTCCAGCACGCGGATTTCGTCGGAGAAATCGAGATGCTCGGAAGCCGCGCAGGAACGCAGTTCCTGGATTTTGTTTTCCAGATCCCAGACGGGTTTTTCGAATTCGAGCGCCGCGATGTCTTCTGCCATAGTGCCTCTAAAAAGGGAAGTGCGCGACGTAATTCAAACGAACGATCCGCTCAGCACCGCGAACGGCCCCGCGACCCACATTGCGAGCGGCAATATCGACGTTAAAAAAGGGCGTCACCCAGTAACGACCGCCCACGTTGGCGCGGTTTTCCGGGCCCTGGCGAATGTTGTCGTACTCCGCCATCAGGCCGAACGCCGGGACGATCTTGTAGGTAATCCCGACGAACCCAAACAACTTGCTGTTGTTGAAATCGGAGATATTAACGCCCCCATGCAGCTCGAGATCAGGCAACAAAATTTCATGGCTAATGACCCCGTAGAGGCCGCGTTCTTTTTGCAGAAAGTCGCGCGTGCTGTCCTGATACAGATACCCTTGATTTTCATACCCCAGCGCCAGCGCCGGCAGCACGTCCGTCCCGTCGAAGGGCCGCAACTTGAAATATACCGCCGGGTGGACCATATGCGGATCCCGCGAGCCGATCACGCGCTGCGCGTCGAATGAGATCCCAAGATTGACACGCCGGAACGGCCCGAGCACCAGGCGCGACACAATCCCCCCCTCATTGTAGAAACGAAACGTCGTCGCGAAGGTCGATGGATCAAGAATATCGGCCGTGGGGATGTCGACGGCCTCCACTTGAGGACTTTCGCCACCATCCGATTCATCCGCTTTAGCGTTTGCCTTGGCCGCCCAACTGCCATTGGAAAGAGCTAGAACCCCGAGCGTCATCAGTAGCCAAGGCGTCCGCCGAATTAAATTAGTCATTTATTTTCTCGCCGACAACCGCTGCAGCGCGAGCGCGGCGGCTTGATGTACAAAGGTATCTTTATCGACCAGCAAGGGCTTTACAGCTGACGACAGTTTTGGATCGCCCACATATCCCAACGTTTCAATCGCGAGAAGCCGCACGTTGCGATCCGGCTCATGCAAAAGGCCTAGCGCTATATTTCGTCCAGACGGATCTCCCAAAATGGCGAGCGACCTCGCCGCCGCAACGCGCACCATTTGATCGCTGTCCTGCAATAAGGATTGCAACGCCGGAATGCTGCTCGTGGCGGCCAAGTCGCCCAGCGAGATGGCGGCGGTCCAGCGTACTCCGGGGTCAGAATCTTTGAGCAATTGACTGACGACCGGCACGGCCTGCGCTTTATCGCGCGCCCCAAGGACGCTCGCCACGCCGCGACGCACAAGCGCGGATCGATCGTCGGCGGCCTTCACAAGCGCGCCGGTCGATTCTTTATCTTTGAGCGACCCGAGCGCTCCCACGACGACGGCGCGCACGGCCTCCGCCGGGTCGGCCAGAGACTTTTGCAACACCGCCGAGGCGTTTGGCGGACTGAAGACAGGAATCGCCAGCGCCGCCGTTTGCCTTACTTCCTCGCTGGGATCCCCCGCTAAAATTTCTTCGACCGCCGGAGCCGCTGACGCGGCGCGCAAACGGGCCAACCCGCGAATGACGACGACCCGCACATAAGCGTCTTTATCTTTCAAGGCGCCGACCAGGGCTTGGGTCGCTTGCGCGTCTCCGTCGCGATGCCCAAGCTCTTGAGCCGCCTGACGCCTTTGGACCACGCGTCCCGATTTCAGCTGCTCAAGCAATTCCGGAGCGACCGCCGCTTGCGTGCCCGTGGCGATGCAACCCAGGACGACGATAGTCTTACCTATTAAGCGGGACATGACGGTAAGGGCGACAAGGCCGAAATTGTACCTATTTTAGAACCCAACCTTCAACGCGTGCGTGCGGGTTTATGAATGGCTCCCAGACGACGTAAGGCGGGCGCTAGGGCGAAGGTCAACCCCACCGTCAGGAGGGTCATCGCTCCGCCGAATACCACAGACGGAACAGTCCCCATCCATTTGGCGGCGAGTCCCGATTCGAATGCTCCTATTTCGTTCGATGACCCGATGAAGATTCCATTGACCGAGGCGACGCGGCCACGCATCGAATCGGGCGTAAACGCCTGCATGATACTCGCGCGAATAACGACACTCACGTTGTCCACGGCGCCCACGACGGCGAGCAAAAGCATGGATAACCAGTACTGGCCGGATAGACCGAAGCCGATCGTCGCCATTCCGAACAAGGCGACAACGAGCAGCAAGGTGCGACCGGCCTGCTGGAAAGGAGGTCGGAATTGCTGATAGCCAGCCATCAGAACGGCGCCGATGGAGGGCGCGGCACGCAGCCAACCGAGGCCGACGGGTCCCACATGGTACATGTCGGCAAAAATGGGAAGGATCGCCACGGCGCCGCCAAAGAGCACGGCAAACATATCCAGGCTTATCGCTCCCAAGATGATTTGATTCGAAAAAACAAAACGCACTCCGGATAACAGGTCGTGGGTGGGGGCTTCGGGCGTCGCAATAATCGGAGGTCGCTTGCTCATGCAAAGCGCCAAAGCGATTCCGAGGGCGGCGAGAATAGCGACCACCGCATAGGCCGCGACGGGACCTTTCCACGCGTAGATCCCGCCTCCAATAGCCGGTCCGATAATTGATCCAATCTCCCAGCCTGTCGAGTTCCAAGTGGCCGCCCGCGCATAAACCGCTCGGGGGACGGTCAACTCCGAATAAGAAAAGGAAGCGGGCCAGAGAAAACTTCGTGCGAGTCCTGTCACGCCGACCACGAAGTAAATGGAACCTGTGTGGAGTGAACCGCGCGAAAGAAGCATCAGCGCAAGTCCGCAGCCGAGTAACCCGGCTTGGGCCACGAGAATGATTCCCCGTTTTTCGCGGCGGTCCGCAAAATGCCCAGCCCAGAATGAAAAAAGGATGAAGACCACGGCCTCGATGAGGCCGACCAGTCCAAGGCTAAGCGGATCCTTTGTGAGTTGGTAAATTTGCCAAGAAACGACGAGCGCCTGCATTTGCGAGGACAACGTCGCGCAGAAACGCGATAACAGGAAGTAGCGAAAATCTCGGATGCGCAGCACGTCCAACGCATCGGAAAACCCGTGGCGGGCCGTCGTCATCGAAACAATTTGCGGTATTCGGTCTCGGTCATGAGCGTGCGGGTGTCGCGCACGCGGTCAAGATACACGCGGCCGTTGATGTGATCAAACTCATGTTGAAAGATTCGGGCGACAAAACCCGCCAGGCGCGCCCGGCGCCTGATTCCGGCGTCCGTCGTAAAAGCAATCTCAACCCAGCGGTGACGGGGAACCCGGCCGCGAATGCCGGGAATCGACAGACACCCTTCCCACCCAGTTTCCATTTCTTTGGACGCGCGGAGGAGCGCCGGATTGATCATGGCAAGCGGCGGCCATTTGGGGGCCCGGGGATAACGCACACTCGGTTCCGGTGCGACGATAAAAATGCGCTTATCGACACCAACTTGATTCGCGGCTATGCCAACGCCTTGGGCTTTTTTCATCGTCACAATCATGTCGTCTAAGAGCCGGGCAACTGCCGGGGTGAGAGACCCAACCGGCTTCAGCGACCGGCGTAACACGGGACGTCCCAGTTGAGTGATCGGCAAGAGGCGGCCTTTGTTTTTTTTCATCGCACGAGGTTCTTCGGTTGGCCTTTATTAAAGGACTCTAAATTATCGATAACCTGTTCCGTTAAACGCGCCAACGCGCCCGCGCTCATCCAAGCAATGTGCGGCGTGACAATCAAATTGGGAAGGCCGGGCTCGAGCAGGGGGTTACCGGATCGCGGAGGTTCCTCGGAAAGGACATCCACTCCGGCACCGCCGAGATGGCCGCAGCGCAGCGCTTGGGCGAGAGCGGCTTCGTCCACCACACCGCCGCGCGCGGTATTAATTAGAATCGCCCCTTTTTTCATCAGCGCCAGTTCCGGCGTCCCGATCAGACCGCGCGTCTCGGGCGTGAGCGGCAGGTGAAGACTGATGATGTCGGATTGATGGAGAACGGCCTCAAATGTTTCCCGGCCTGGGCGCAGAACCGCAGAATTTTTCCGCTCAGCCAAGAGCACGCGCATGCCGAATGCGCCCGCCAACTTTTCGACACCTCGCCCCAACTCACCATAACCCATCAAGCCGAGCGTCGCTCCCTGTAGATCGTAAACCGGAAAATCGAGCAAGGTGGGTATGATGGATTGCTGCCACCGACCTTGGCGCAACGCCTCTTGAAATCCCGGCAGGTTTCGTCGCAAGGCCAGCATCAGCATGAGCGCATGTTCCGGAACCGAATCGCGCGCATAGCCGGGCGCATTACAGACGGCAATTCCACGGGCCCGGCAATAGGTCACGTCAACGTTGTCGTACCCCGTCGCCGTCAATGCGATCAATTTAATTGTCGATGCTGCGGCCAGTTCGGGCGGCCCTAGCTTGACTTTATTGATGAGCACGATCGTCGCCCCGGCGAGGCGGGCACTTACCTCGGCGGGACTCGTCGTCGCGTATTCTTTCCATTCGTGCGGAAACCGCGGTGGGCGAAATGGCGCCTTGACCGTCCCGCGGTCCAGAAAAACAATCTGATCCATGATCAGATTATACTGTGCGGCCTCCTCTTTCAGGTCCTGTCAAATACCTGTGATGATGCCGCTTGATCATTTTTCGTTGAGGGGCATTCAACATTGCATGGACAAAAAATCCCTCTAGTGGTGTATTCGTGGCCTACTAGTGAGACGGGGTATTGGCAGCTTCCGCAAAGGGTCTTGGGACTTATTTTTGGAGGCGGTGCACTACTGGGCGGTAAATGTCGACTTCTTGGGGAAGAGCGCGAGCACTTTTGGTTCGGAGACGGAATAGGTCTGATGAGTGTTTTCTAGCCGCACAGCAATGCGGTGCGTGGTCGCGTCAGGCGCGGAGAAACTTAAAGTATCGGTGTCCTTGTCTGTGCTGAATTCAATGCGGCCGGCGCTGAACTTTATCGTGGATGCCTCTTTATCGGGGATAAAGCTATCGGCCTTCAAATGCGCTAAGGCGCCTGTTAGGGTGTAGACGGGCGCGGGATTAATGGTCCGGCCTTCCAGCATCCATGTATTGCTCGAGCGTTCCAGCGTAAAAGGCGTTCCCCCCTTTTGAATTTGGATGCGTCGGAAATCGGGCTCAGCTGTGGTGACGATGTCTTTGCTGCGCCATTCCGGTAGCGCCGCTCCCCCCAGCTCTCCCCTTATTAATCCGCGCGCGAGATAAACATTAGACTGGTCCGGGAAGCGAAAATAAATATGGTTAAAGTCGGGGGCTTGTTTGCCGACGATGCCGTCGGCCAGTGCCGCATGATTGGAACCATACAGCGTGACCCGGGTGCCGCTGGCCGCATCGACTTCAAAATCAGGAGCGCGGTCTGCCCGATCGGCAATGATATCTTCGAGCTGGAGCTCCGGAAGACCGGACAAAAGCGTACGCAGGCGGTCCGCATCGACCGGGTAGGCGGGCGAGGAGCTGGCTTGCACGGTCCAGTCTTTGCCGTTCCGTTGCAATTCGATGCCGGCGCCACCTTGGGTGAGCGTGATGCGCGATGCCTGATCGATCGCCTTGGCATAAGGCATTTTGCGGTGCGGTACTTGAAAATAAAGATGCGCGACGATCAACGCCGTCAAGAGGATTGTAAAGGCTAGCAACCAGGAAAGGTGGCGGGTCGTGAGCATGGCTAGGGAACGGCCGGCGCAGAACTTTTCGGGGCGTAAGCGGCGGCGATCAATTGCCGCCAAAGTTGCCGACGGCGCCAGCGCCAGATGCCCCATCCAATGGCCAGAATCGGCACACCCAAGACAGCAAAAAATCTTGCGGCTTGGCGCGCAGGAACGGACACCGGTTTAAGCGGTTTTAAGATTTCACCTTTGGAATGAATACCGATCAACGTTTCATCATTGGCTAAGTAAGCGATGAGGTTGCTCATCACCGCATCAGCCCCGGGAAAGGTGGGCATGCTCGGATCGAGCAGGTGGGATGTTCCTAAGACAAATATTTTGGTTTTCGGACTGGAACCGATCAATGGGCCCGCCGCGCCCTTGGGCAGAGGTTTCCCATTAAAGTAGCTCGTGAAATTTCCCTCAAGCATAGCCCCCAAGAGGAACGGACCGGTCGGTTCACCGGGCTTGGGATTGGGTATCGAGTCTGGGCTAACGCGCGGCTGGGCTACCGGCAAGAGCCAACTCCGGGAACTCGAATAAAAAATGGGCGAGAGCTTGACCACACCGGCTCCGCCCGTCGGCGTCAGGCTCACTGGAAACGGCAGGCCTAAGCTTTCCAGTCCCTGGGTCACCGGCTGGTCTTCTTTAAAAAGGGTCACGAGGGGAATCAAAAAATAGCGTACGCTGGTCGGGATTGAGAGCCCAAATACATTCTGCGTCATCGTGACTGTTTCGCATTGCGCGTCACAGACCAATTGATTTCCCAGTTTCATGCCATATTGCTCGAGCAAGGGCGAAAGACCGCTATCGACCGGAGCGGCGTAAAATTGCTGCACCATGACATTTTTGGCGTCGACAAGGAACGCCACCGGCGTGCCGCGCATAATCGCCTGGTCGATTTCCCAAAGCGAGCGATCATCCATTTTTTGCTTTGGCCCGACGACGAGCAGCGCGTCCATTGTGGCGGGCATCGGGGCGGCCGGCGGGAGAGGAACCGGCAGAAACGTATAGAGCTCCGCCAGATCCTGGGAAAGTTTGAATTCGGGGGTACGCCACTCGGTTTCGCCATGGCCGGTTGTCAGTCCGATCACCTTTTTCGTCGAGTGGCTCATCTTGGCGATCCGGCTGGTCACGTCGTACTCAAAGTTTTGCACGCTTTTGATCACCGGAATCGTTTCGGATTTATCCCGGTAATACATGACGAGTCCCATAAACCCGCGGCGCACCTGGAATTGGTCACTGCCCATTTGATTAAACTGCAGCGGCGCCATGCCGGCTTCGACGGCATGTTGCTCGAAATCCTTTTGCGGGTTCGTTAAGGCAAATTCAAAACGCACGCGGCCGTGTGACGCCGCCCGATATTCCGTTAGCATGTCGCGAATATATCTTTCGTTCGTGTTGAACGGCGCGGGAAGGTCCGGAGTAAAAAAGGCTTTGACGATCACGGGATCGTCTAGATGGCTAACGAGTTTCTTGGTTGAAGGCGAAAGCGAGTAGGCTCGACTACCCGTCATATCGAAACGCAGATAAACCCAACCCGATATCACGTTCAATAAAATGATCACAACAGCCGTCAGCGCCAGTCCACCCGCGCTGGCCAATGCAAAGCGTTTTCGCCGCCGCGTAATCGATTCCATCAGCGCCACCGCCGGGAGTGAATCGAGGCTAAGCAGGCGACCAAGAAGAAAAATGTGCCGCTGGCCCAATACAGCAAATCGCGGGAATCGAGGACTCCCCGTGCCAGCGAATCGTAATGCGCTTCCACGCCAAAAGGCCGCACGAGCATGCCGATCCCTCCAGGAAAGAGTTCCGCCATCTGCCCGACCAAGTAAAAAATAAAACAAGCGAAGAAACCGACGATGAAGGCGACGACCTGATTGCGTGTCATGGATGAAGCCCATAAACCGATGGCTACATAAAAGGAAGCAAGTCCTACGACAGAAGCATAAGCGCCGATCGTTTGTCCCAGATCGGGCTGACCGACCAACCAGAGGATCAGCGGATAGGCCAGCGTAAAGAGCAACAATCCCCCCACGAGCCCCATCGCGGCGAGATACTTAGCGGCAACAATTTCGTAATCGGTAATGGGTAAGGTGGCCAAACATTCGATCGTTCCCGTGCGGAATTCTTCGGAAAATGTCCGCATCGTTAAAGCGGGAACCACAAAGGTGAGAATCAGCGGCAGCGGCTGAAGAAAAGTATCCAAGCTGCTCAAGTCGCGGAGGAATAAAGGCGAGACGAATAACCATCCCGTGATCAACAAAAAGATTACGAAAATAACGTAGGTGGCCGGTGCATTAAAGAGAATCGAGAGCTCTTTGCGGGCTAGTGTGGCGACGGGCGATTTCCGCAGTGCCGGGGTCATGCGATTTTCCCGCCCAAGGTCAACTCACGGAATACGTCTTCCAGAGTCGCCGATTCCGGCGTCATTTGAAGGATCGGCCAGCGCTTCTCGACGGCCAACGCAAATATGGCTTCCCGGACATCGCTGCCGGCGGCACACTCGACGTTCAAATGCACCGTCGACTCACTTGAGCGCTGCATCGTCACGCCTTGCACGCCCGCCAATGCTCCCAAAGCCTCGACGGCGGCGGCCTGCGGCGCTTTAAGTTCTAGCACGAGCCGCCCCAAACCGGCACCCTGGCGACCCAGCACATCGGGCGATCCGTCGGCAACGATCCGACCGCGATTAATAATCAAAACCCGGTCGCACGATTGCTGCGCTTCCGACAACATATGTGTGGACCAGAGCACGGTTTTTTTCTGCTTCAACGTTTGAATCAATTGGCGGACTTCTTGTTGCTGATTCGGGTCAAGGCCGGAAGTCGGTTCGTCTAAGATGAGGATGTCGGGATCGTGCAAGATCGCGATCGCGAGCCCAGTGCGCTGCCGGTATCCCTTCGAAAGGTGCGCGATGTCTTTTCCCACGACGGCTTCCAAGCCGCAGACGGCGATCACATGATTAATGGCGCCCGCCGCCTTCACATCGGGAATAGCGCGAAGCCGCGCGGCCCATTGAAGCGCTTCGTAAACGGCGAGTTCATCGTAAAGGGGGTTCGTTTCCGGCAAGTAACCAATGCGTTGTCGGACTTCGAGGGAGTGGGTAAAAACATCAAACTGATCGACACGCGCCGTCCCTTCGGTCGGCGGGAGGTAGCCCGTCAGCATTTTAAGCATCGTCGTCTTACCGGCGCCATTGGGACCCAGCAATCCGACAACTTCCCCCGGCTGAATGCTGAAGTTCACGTGATCCAGCGCCAAGGTGGAGCCGTACCGTTTGGTAAGTTGGGAGACGTCAATCATAGGACAACCATATTAATAGCGAAAACCCATTTTTCTTGTCAAGAGCTTACAAATTTTAGATCCCCGCCGTCGGCGGGGAGGAGCAAAAATCCTTCTCCCCATTGATGGGAATCGTCAAGTGACCAGGGATCCTCGCAGATCGGGTCCTTCAAACGTAAACCCCAGAGCCCTCCCGTCACGAGATAGCACATGCCTTCGCCCGAATCCTCAACTTTACGCGCGAGTGCGGGTTGCGTTCCGGCCTTTTCGTCCAAACCCACGAGGGGACACCAGACCTCCCGACCCTCGCGGAGACGCAGCACATGACTCACGGGAAGCGGCGCGGAACGCTCGGTCCAGACGCGGTCATCGACGAATCCGCAATTCGGATTTTCTTCGAAACGTACGAACATTTGAGTTAGGCTCCCCGGCGATTTTAAGCCAACAACGTTTTCAGCACCCGCTCCGTGTCGGATAAATCTTGAAACAGCTCGTCCGGCGAGGTTTTTCCCAGTTCCTCATAGCTCATCGGGCCGCTCGCCACCGCCACCGTCGTCGCGCCGATCGCCTGGCCCGCCTGCACGTCACGAATATTATCGCCGACGACAATGACATCTCGGGGTGCAAACGCATGACCGCCCAGGGTCGTGCCGCGTTGCACGCCCACCCGCAATACTTGAGGGCGCTCTTCGGCATCGGATCCAAACCCGCCAAATTTGAAGTAACGGCCGAGGTCGGCGCGCGAAAGTTTAATGCCCGCGCCTTCTTGCAAATTCCCTGTCCCGAGACCCATCAAGACGTCCGGTTGTTGTTCCAGTGCTTTCAATAGACCGGGTATTCCCGGCAGGATCCGGTAGCCGGTGGCGTTTGGCACTTCGACTTTCAGGCGGTCGAGGTATCCCCGGCAGAGCGTTTTAATCTCTTCGGCATTCGGTTCCCGTTCAAAATGCACGCGAATCATTTCCCGACAAATGGCCGGGTCTGTTTTGCCATCCGGATTCACGGACTTCATCGCTTCGGGAATTTGGAATTGTTGCTCAAAGGCATAATTCAGCGCGCGGAGGCCCGCCCCACCCGTATAGATGAGGGTCCAGTCGAGATCAAAGAGAATCAATTTTCGCGCCATGTTTTTTATCGTAGCAAAACGTATTGAAATGAAGCCTCGAAAAGCGGTCAAATCCTTCTTACTTCTATGTAAAGAGTTGCCTGCGCAATCGCTTTTTCATTGACCACGGGCCGGCTTGGGGACAGACTCTTGGCGAGGGAGGGGCCATGCCAACCAATTGCATGTACGACATTATTGATTTGCCGCCGGCGACGCTGCGACGCGTGTTGCCTCAAACCTCGTCGCATGTCTTGATCCGTCTCTTGGCCGCCTATCCGCGTTCGGCCGGGCGGATTTTTCTCGCGCTTCTTTCGGAGTCACTCAGTCCGGCCGCCATGGCTTTTCTCCAAGACGAAATGGACCATGCCGGGCTGCCCTCGCTCGTTCAAATCCGCCAGGCCGAAGCCGAATTGATCAAATTAATTCAAACCGCCGACGCTGCGATCCCCGACATTCCCCTGCAAGCCGCCGCATAAACTCAGTCAATACAATATTTCGTAAATAATGACACCCGTCACAGAAACGTAAAACCACAACGGCAGCGTCCAGCGGGCGAGGCGGCGGTGCTCGTGAAAGCGTTTCGATAAGGCCAGGTAGAGCGTGCGCAGAACCATCGGCAAAATGACGATCGCCAAAATCGTATGAGTCGTCAGAAGGGTTAGGTAAGCCGGCCGTCGCCAGCCTATGCCTTGATAACGTACTACGCCGTAGAGAACGTGATAAGTAATATAACCGATCAGAAACAGAGTCGACGTGGTAAAGGCCGATGTCATGGCTAACCGGTGGCCATGGACGTTCTTGCGCCGGATCAGAAAAAATCCAAGCGTTAAAAAAATCGCGCTCAGTAAATTTAGCAAAGCATTTAAAGCGGGCAGGTGATTGGTCATCACGATCGGGCTTTTACGCTGGCCACCGACAAGAAAACCATCAGACCGCTAAACGCCGTGGCAATTGCGAGACAAGCGAGCGGCGAGGCCACCCCCGGTGCCAAAAAATGTCCCTGCACGAGAAAAGCGCGTTGCATGGCTGAAACGCTGTAAGTCAGCGGATTAAGCCGCATGACCCATCGGAGCCAAGAGGGCGCTCCGGCCAGCGGAAAGAGGGCTCCGGACAAAAGCCACATCGGGATGAGAAACAAATTCATGATCGCGTGGAAGCCTTGGGTCGAGTCGAGACGCCAGGCGAGCAAAAACCCGAGCCCCGTCAACCCGAAGGAAACGATCAGGAGCATGGCCAGAACATACAAGAGCCCGAATAGATGCATGTGCAATCCAACCAGCGGGGCGAAGCACAAAAACAGGAGCGCCTGCCCAAAGGCGAGCGTCGTTCCACCGATGATTTTACCGAGGACGAGTGCCATTCGTGACACGGGAGCGACCAACACGGACTGCAGAAATCCTTCGTGGCGATCTTCGATAATCGAAATCGTCGAGAATATCGCCGTAAAGAGAACAATCAAGGTGATCGTTCCTGGGAAAAAGTACTGCAGATAATTCGCTCCTGCGGGGCCGGCGATCGGCACGACCCCGGCGGCGTGAAATGACGCGCCCAGTCCCGAGCCAATCAAAAACCAAAATAGAATCGGCGGCCCCAGGGCCCCGACAACCCGGCTGCGCTGCCGAAAGAATCGAACGAGCTCGCGCTGCCAAAGTGTCCCCGAAGCCAATAAAAACCGCTTCACGGCACTTCTCGTTCGGCCCAAAACCGGTGCCCGGTCTGTTTGATAAAGACATCTTCGAGCGTGGGGCGGCCGAGAGTAACAGACGAAATATCGTCGGGAAAGGCGGCCACCAGCTGCGGTATAAATTCATGGCCTCGAGCTCGCTCGATGCGCAAGACCTGATCCACTCGGGTGACAGAACCGCCGAAGTGCGTTTCGATTTTCTCTTTGAGTTCTTGGGGATGAGGAGTCGTCAGCGAAATGACATCTCCGCCGATCTGGCTTTTTAATTCCGCCGGGGTTCCCAGCGCAACCAAGCGCCCCTCGTGTAATATCGCGACCCGATCGCAACGTTCGGCTTCTTCCATGAGATGGGTCGTCACGACGATCGTCATCCCGTTCTTTTTAAGTTCGGCCAGGTAATCCCATAAGTCAACGCGCGCGCCAGGATCGAGACCGGTCGTTGGCTCATCCAGCAATAAAATGCTGGGCTGGTGCAGCAGGCCCTTCGCCAGTTCCGCCCGCCGGCGCAGTCCGCCCGATAACACGTCAACCAAATCATGTCGGCGTTCGCTAAGCGACACGCGCTGCAACACGTCACGGATGCGCGCGGACAGCACATCCCCCGCGAGGCCATAAAGATGTCCCTGATGCATTAAGTTTTCGCCGACGGTGAGTTGTTTATCAAGACTCGGATTTTGAAACACCACTCCGAGTCGTTCTCGAACTTTCCCAGGTTCTCGCGCGACATCTTGCCCAAAAATCGTGGCTCGTCCGCCGCTTGGCGGGAAAAAAGTCGAAAGAATATGAAACGTGGTACTTTTGCCGCCGCCGTTGGGACCGAGCAGTCCGAAGAGCTCACCCACACTAACGGTAAAACTGATATCGCGTAGCGCCTGCCGAGCTTCCTTCGAAGGACGCCTGGCGGGATAGGTGTGCGACAGGTGATCAACAACTAACGCGTCCATTGTTAAAAGAATTTCCTATTCATGGTCGGATTGCGATCCGCTGTGCTCTATCGCCAGTGTGCCGCCGGTCTTCTACGACGGGCTTTTATTCCAAACCATCCAGGCCAGCAACATCGGCAGGTAAATCACCGATGCGAGGAGCAAGCGTCTCGCTTGGGGTACCGTGCGTCGGAAGGCGACGAACGCGCCGAAGAGCATGAATCCTGCTCCCAGAATAACCGCGCCGTAGAGATAATTGGCCGTGGCTACGCCCATGCGGATTGGAATCAAACTCACAGGAATTAAAATACCCGAATATAAAAGGATAAGCCGCGCCGTGCTGCCGCCTTCCGGATCGACGACCGGCAACATTGGAAAGCCGGCTTGGGCATAATCCTCGCGATACATCCAGGCAATCGCCAGAAAATGCGGCAATTGCCATAGAAACAAAATCGCAAAAAGCGCCCATGCGCCGTCGCCTAAACTGCCGGTCGCCGCTGTCCAACCCATCATCGGCGGAATCGCTCCCGGCACCGCACCGACAATCGTGCAGAGGGACGAGCGGGTCTTAAGCGGTGTGTAGAGCAGCACGTAGGTGCCTAGCGAGATCAAAGCCAAGAGGCTCGTGAGGACGTTAACGAAAAAAAAGAGTTCGAGTGCACCGATCAGGCAAAGCCCTAGGCCAAACAAGAGCGCGGCCGTCGGCGAAACGCGGCCCTCCGGCAAAGGACGGCGTTTGGTACGCCGCATTTGGCCGTCACGTTCCCGTTCCATGTATTGGTTGATCGCCGCCGCTCCACTGGCGACGAGCCACCCGCCGAGCATCGCGTGAATGAAGCGCACCCCGTAATGCATCGGATGCGACGCCATCGCGAACCCCAGCCATGTTGTGACCATGACCAGCGAGGTGAGACGCGGTTTCGTCAGCTCGAAATAGGACCCGAGAGCTTTCATACGACCGCCGGGCGACAGGCGAGCTGAATCGTGACCAGCAGCGAGGAGGCTAGAATCAGCGCGCCGTTAGCCAAATGCGTGGTCGTGGCGGCGATACTCGGTTCGCGCCAGGCAAACCAACCCAGAACAAGTTGAAATCCGAGCAGGCTGAGCATCGCCGTGGCCGGATAAACCAGTAATCCATCGTCCGAATGTCCGGTGTAAACTCGCCGACAGGTGAGAACGATGTGAATCAAGACCAAGAGCGCACCCAAAAAATGCAGGTGCAAGGCGTTTCCGGTGTGGCGATAAATCGCGCCGGCCAGCAGCTGCAGGAAAATAAACCCCGTGGTCATTGCCGAGAGGCGAATGAGCCGTGCGTCCCGGTCCGCCGGGGGCGAGCGCCGCGCTAAGGCTTCGGGTATTGCTGTGAACACCGCGAGGCAGGCCATCCAGGAAAAATAAATTTGCCCGAGACAGCCGTGGGCAACCGACATCACCGTCGGTAAGCGCAGGAAAACGGCAATCATCCCGAGCACCGCCTGCAGAATGACGATCCCCACGGCAACCCAGGCAGCGCGTTTGACCGGAGCAATGGCTTTCGAGCTTGTGAGCCAGATGGCCAGAACGATCGTCAGAACCCCTGTCGCCGACGCCAAAAATTGATGCGCCTGCGCGTAAAATGCGCCTCCCGGAACGCGCGGGAAAACCTGTGCAAATGAGAACGGCCATCCGCGCATCGCCAGCGCCGAAGCCGTACTGGTGACGAGTCCCCCCGCAATAACAAGCAGGAAGGCCAGCAAGGCGACAAAGGCGGCAAAGAATTTTAAAGGTTTATGCATCGATGGGTTCAAGCTAGGTTCATTGTAAACCAAGCAGGCAGGCGAAGGCTAGCGGAGGCCCCCGTCGGGGGCCGGCTCGAGATGGTCGATCGTTACGGGCGTCGTTCGTCCGGCAGAGATTTTGACGTCCAGTCGCTGAGTTTCGGGGCGGTATTCCGGACGGCCGGAGGCATCGGGATCCCGGTCCAGCCATCCTTCATGCCAAGCTCGCAAGTGATAACGCCCCGGTGCAATGCCATGCATCGAGAATTTCCCTTCGGCATCCGACAGTGCGACCGGCTCGCCGGCGGTGACATAAATCCAGGCGCGTTCCCAGAGATGGCGGTCGCAGTTCACTTTGTAGAGTCCGGGGTCCACGAGCGGTCGGCGCAAGGCGGTGCCGTCGACGGGAAGATCGGCTTCGAATACCCTTTGACCGTCTCGAAAAACATGCAAGTGGTGCCGCGCCATGCCGACGCTCCGCAGTTGCAAGCTTGTTCCCGTCGTGACCGACTGCAGCCGGGGAGCCAACGTACAGTCGCGGCTTTCAAGAGTGGCGCGACCCACCGGCGCGGCGCGCGCCTGCGAACCCTCGAGAATAATCAAGGCATTTCGCAAACCCAGAGTCGTTTGTTTAACAACAAGATGGTTCTCCCCGATCCCGCGGGGACAAGCGGCATCATCCCGGTTGGCATACATCGCCGGCGGTGGCGTTTCCCCGGGAAATTTGACGATGCCCTGGACGGCTCCCAATTTGTCGTCAGAACCGAGTTCCGCGCTGCGCACCGTCAGTGGAAGCATCACCAAGCACAAGAAGCGGATACGCGCGTTCAAGCTTCTCATCGCGCTCGTTTCAGCGGGGTGGCGACAATGGGCCGCGCATAGACCAGCCATCCCGGAAGATCGGGGACGCTCACCCGTTGCGAAAATGCGGGGAGATAATGCTCAGTGATGAGATGCGGAAATTCATTGTTGGGTGCGTAGGCGACGTAGCGCATCCCGTTTGGAACATAGCCGGCGTAGCGGGTCTGATTAATGGGGTACCCCGCCATCGCCCAATCCCCGAGCGCCGGCTCGAAATGATAAAGCTTTTTCTCGGCCATCAAAGTCGACAATGGATTCCAAGGAAAATAGGCTTCTCCGGGATGCTGCCGGGCAAAATTGAAAGCGATCTGCTGAGGATTTTCCGGCAGAATGCCCAACAACCTCTTTAATCCATGTTGAAAAACCGGCCACCCCTGACCGGCAACAAGACCGGACAAGAAAACAATGGTGATGGCCAGCGAAACCCGTTTCGCTCGAGGGCGTCCAACGGAAATCGAGTGAAGCGATAATTGCGTGACACCCAGGGCCCAAAAATAAAGCGTTAAACTAAACGCGTTAATGTCACCACTTGGCAAAAAAGCCAAAGTGCGCGATGGCATCGAAATGGTAAAGCGGTAAGCTCACGGCTTGAACAGCCGCCGTTCCCAGGGCCCAGCCAATGACGAGGACACACAACCTTACGGGCCCTATTGACCCGCGAACTTGCACGTGGGAAGTCGCCGATCGGTGCCAGCGAAAAGCGGAAAGCGTGATAAGCACCGCGGCGACGGAAAAAATAATCGGCCGGGAAAGCAAACCGCCCACAAACATCAACAGGAAAAAACCGTAAGCCCACATCACCGATCCTTCGGCGAAAGCAAGCGCTAGCCCTCCGCTGAATTCGTCATCTCTTTGGACGGAGGACGCCGGCCGACAAACGATAGAGGCGGCCGCAATGGCCAGACATAAACCGCTCTCGAGAAGAAAGGCGGTCATCTTTGAATGTCGAGCGGCGGCCACAGATCCAAAAAATCTTGTGCGGGATCGGCGGAGTGGTTCGCGATTGTCCAATCATTGGGATGCGCTTGGCGAATTTTCATCAGGTCCTGCGCGCGCGGCGATCCTTTGCCAATCAGGCGTGGATACAAAAAATAAATCCAGTCTTTGGGCTCAAGCGGCGAAACAAACCAAAGAGTGGCTCGTGCGGGAACTTTTAATTCCACCTCGTGAAAGCTGCGCCAGGCCGCCGGCATGATCAGTCGGCGTCGTTCGTCAGTGGTCAGCGGATAGGTGAACTTCAAAATACGCCAGGCGAGGCGCGTGTTGGGAATCAAGAAAAGAAAATTAACAGCCAGCAGCAAGGCGATCCAGGCCTCACGCCAGGCGATCGATTCCTTAAGAAGGCGCTTTCTCAATATATTGCCAACCCGCAACGTACATTCCGGCCCAGCATTGCAGCAAGCCCGTCGCCAAAAGAATCAGCGGCACATGCGCCGGCAGCGGTTGCCAAAGCCACAGAGTGAGGGCGCGCGGCACCCAAAGCAAAAACCATGCCGCCGTTCCCATCAGGAGCGCCGTCGATGGCCCCGGCCCGAGTCTCGAGCGAACGAGCGCATACAGCCACATTAATAGAAATCCCGTTCCCAAATCCACGCCGGCCATAGCCGCAAAGGCCAACGGGGGCGTCGTTTTTAATAGTCCGGCTTGCCGCATGGCCTGCCAAGTAGACCCCAAAATAAAAGTGTTTACCCCGAAATTAACCCCGGCGACGACCAGGCCGGCAAGCAATGATCCAGACCAAATCTTTTTCCAATTCACACAGTCCCCCAAAGCCAATCGACGACGTGAAAAATTTTAACTCTTTTATTTGCCGCCGGACATATCTATGTTCAACTTTCTGCAAGCCGGAGTCTCGCCAAACGAAAAGAAAAAACACAAACAAATTTCCATGGGCATCAGCCTCGTGCGCGGAGCCTTCCCTTTCCCTTCCGCTATAATACGCGCATGCCCGTTCAAGAGCTCGAGCGCGTTTGCCTGCATTTTGGGGTCTGTGGTGGATGCAGCGTTACCGCCGATCCGCCGCGTCCCTTGCCCTATCCCGTCGAGCTCGAAGCAAAAGAAACCCTGGTGCGTTCGCTCTTGAGCCCGTTCGATGTCCGGGAATGGCGAGTGATGATACCCTCTCCTGAAATCTGGCATTACCGCAATAAAATGGAATACGCTTTTGCACCCGCGGCTTTTGATGGGCAACCTTCGGGCATTGTGTTAGGTCTGCGCCAACCCGGCCGCTTCGACCGCATCGTCGACTTGCATAGTTGTTTCCTAATGTCCGAGGGGAGCTTCGAAGTTCTCGAGCGAATGCGTGGGTGGGCGCGGCGACACGGCCTCGTCGGATACGACCGCCGCTCACACCGCGGGCAAATGCGCTATCTCGTGCTGCGGGAAGGTAAGAACACCAATGAGCGCATGGCGGTTATTCTCGCGACGCCCTCGCTCGCCATCGAGCAGGCCGCGGCCTTGGCGGAATTGCCGGATTTGCTGGCCCCCCTGTTGACGACGGCCTGGCTCGGGTTGACCGACGCGCATGGCGACGTCGCGCGCGCAACGGACATGCGGCTGCTTTGGGGGGACGGCACGATTGAGGAACATCTGGGCTCGCTCCGTTACCGCCTATCACCTTATTCTTTTTTTCAAACCAATACGCGTGGCACGGAAAAACTCTACGGCCTCTTGTCCGCCTGGGCCGAAACGATCGGCGGGGGAGCGTTGCTCGACCTCTATTGTGGTTCCGGCGGAATCACGCTGTCGATCGCTCCAGGGTTTGACCGTGTGATTGGAATCGATTCGAACCGCGAAGCGATCGAAGACGCGCGGTTTAATGCCGCCAAGAATTCTCTGACCAACACCGAGTTCGTTACGGGGGACGTCCTCGACTTCATGATGAAGCTGCCGGCCTCCAAATTTGCGGTCCAACTTTCCGCCGTGATTGTTGATCCGCCGCGTCCGGGACTTCACCCCAAGGCTTTGGCGGCGCTCGTTGAAATGAATCCTCCGCGTTTAGCCTATGTGTCTTGTAATCCGGCGTCGCTCGCTCGCGATCTGCAAAGTTTGTCGCCGCTTTACCATATCCAAAGCGTGCAGCTGGTCGATTTGTTTCCGCACACACCCCACGTCGAGACCGTCGCGCTTTTGGAGCATCGCTAGAGATGCCGCCTCAGAGAAAACGGGTAATCCTGGTAGCGGCGCTGGCCGTCGGCACGACGATTCCCGCTTGGGCGACAAACCCCGCCCCGGCTCGGCTTTTTTACGCCGACGCCAACGTCAGCGTCACATTGCCCGATCGTTGGGACTTAAATACAGCATTTCCGGCGGGGCCGATGTTCAGTCGAAACGAGGCGGGCGGCGCCCAGGCCTTGATGACATGCGTCCTCTCCGACCCCATCGACCCCCACCACCTCACCGGCGATCTTCCGCCGGAAGCGTTGCATAAAGCCGTCGACGCCGATCTCACCGCACGCGCCCCCCAAGGTAAAGTTTTATCACGACACGACCGGTCCATCGGCGGCCATGCCGGCTATGAACTGACCTGGGAAAATCCCGAGGAAGATCGAACCTACGAATACGCGTCCGTTTACTTCTTTTTCCGGCACCGCATTTACACGCTGACGATGCGCGCCCCTGCGGACCGCTATGCGGACCTGATTGCCGATTTCGAAAACTGGGTGGGGTCTCTTCAAATCTTAGCCCGCACGACGGGCGGAGCGCTGCTAGAGCCTGCGCACGGGGGAATCTGGGTGCACGTCGCCGGCGGAGCGCGCGTAGCGATCCCCGGGGACTGGCTGATTGGCATTGCCGATGATCAACACATGGGCGCCACGCTCGTCCAAGCAGACCAGCACACGGAAGTGACCGCCACGGTCGACACCGCTTTAACCGGCGCCACAGCACTGACGGAGGAGGAGCGCGCGATGGACCGCCATGCCCTCGTCTCCGAGGGCTTTCGCATTCTCCATGAATCCGACGAACCTTTTCACGGTTTGCCGGCCTATGCGCTGGCCTACGATGGCAAGCGCGGGGCGCGTTTCGTCAAGGGCCAGGATTTGTGGGTGGCCAGCTCGCGCGGTCGCTGGCTCTTTAACATCGAAGGAGACGGACCGCTCTTCAATAAACGAACAAATGACTATCGTGATATCATGAACCAGGTGCAGTTTTTATGAACACAACTTTGTTTGCCCACTTAAATGCTCCTCAACAGGAAGCCGTGCTTCACACCGAGGGGCCGGTGCTCGTGCTGGCCGGGGCGGGCAGCGGCAAGACGCGCGTGATCACGACGCGCATCGCCCACATGATTGAGCAAGGCGTAGCCCCTTGGCATATTCTCGCCGTCACTTTTACCAACAAAGCTTCGGAGGAAATGCAAAAGCGTCTCGATGACATGACGGGCGGGCGCGGCCGGGGTGCCGTGCTGTCCACCTACCACCGTTTCTGCGCGCAATTTCTCCGACGGGAAGGCAAGTCGATAAATCTTTCGGCGCACTTTGTCATTTATGATGCCCATGACCAAAAGGAACTGGTCAAAGATTGTTTGACGGAACTCAGCTTGGATGACAAGAAGTTCAAACCCGGCGTTCTCGTCTCACTCATTTCCCGCTCGAAAGACGAGCTGATCGACTCGGCGTCCTATCAAATTCACGCCCTAGCCTCGCCCGATCCCTTTCGCCAAATGGTGGCCAGCGTTTATCACCTCTACCAAAAGAAACTGACGGCCTCGAACGCGCTCGACTTCGGCGACTTGATCATGAAGAGCGTGGAAATTCTCCGCGACCATGCCGACGTGCGCGACAAATACCAGGAACGATTCCGCTACATTTTGGTCGACGAGTATCAAGACACGAACCGCGCCCAATATGTGCTGACAAAAACGTTGGCCGCCAAATACCGTAATCTCTGCGTCGTCGGCGACGACGACCAATGCGTCTACGTCTGGCGCGGCGCGGACATCCGCAACATTCTGGAGTTTGAAAAAGAATACCCCGAAGCCAAAGTCATTAAGCTTGAACAGAATTACCGCTCGACCCGTTTGATCCTGGACGCCGCCTGGAATGTCGTACAGCGCAATCAATTCCGCAAGGATAAAAAACTCTGGACGGAGAAGACCGGGGGCGATCCCGTGACGGCCGACGAGTTTGCCGACGAGCGCGAAGAAGCGCTAGCCGTGGCCAGCGCCATTCACCAGAAAGTACGCAATGAAGATTTCCGTTACGCCGACTTTGCCGTGTTTTATCGAATCAACGCTCAGTCGCGGGTGCTGGAAGACGCGCTTCGCCGCCTTGAGGTTCCCTATAAAATTATTGGCTCCGTGCGGTTCTATGACCGCGCCGAAGTCAAGAACGTCATCGCGTACTTGCGCGTGATCGTCAATCCAGCCGACGAGCTTTCGCTGAAACGTATTTTCAACATCCCTACACGCGGCTTGGGGAAAACGACGCTCGATACGATTCTCAAGTTCGGACGTGATCGCAATCTTCTGCTGTTTGACGCCCTGGGGCGCGCCGCGGAGATCACGGACATCACCACCCGTGCGCGCAATGCCGCGCTCGAGTTTCACACGCTTTTATCGACCTTTATTGCGAAACGCGAACAGGCCAAGGCATCCGAGATGACTGCCCAAATTCTCGAAGCAACGGGTTACCTCCGGGGGCTCGAGTCCGACGATGACCCGGAATCGCAGACGCGTGCCCAGAACATTAAAGAGTTCGTCAACGCCGTCTTTGAATACGAGGAGCGTTCTGAGGATCACAGCACCTCCGGTTTTCTCGAACAGGTGTCGCTGGTGGCCGATTCCGACGACATCGAATCCGGACCGAATTACGTCACCTTAATGACGGTTCACCTGGCCAAGGGGCTCGAATTTCCCGCCGTCTTTTTAACCGGCATGGAAGAAGGCCTTTTCCCAATCGGCGAGTCCGATTTTTCTCAGGAGGACCTCGAAGAAGAACGCCGGCTCTGTTATGTCGGGATGACCCGCGCGAAGAAATTTCTGTACCTCACCTGGTCCGCCTCGCGCCGGCTTTTTGGGCATTCGCGCTGGAACGCTCCCTCCCGGTTTATCGAAGAAGCTGGAATTGCCACGGAACGTCCGCGGCGTGCCGTCTCCGCCGCGGCTTCCAGCGCTCCCGGCTATGCGCCGCGGCCGCACCATTCCGACGAACCCGTTGAAGAAACCGCGGGCTTCGCCTTCGCCGTCGGCACGCGCGTGCGCCATAGCGAGTTCGGCATGGGCAAGGTGATCGAAAAAAGCGGTTCCGGAGACAGCCTCAAAGTCATGGTGCTTTTTGATTCGGGCCAGTGGAAAAAGTTGCTGGTAAAGTATGCGGGTCTCGAAAAAGCTTGAGCGCCAACAGGAGATAACATGACGCGACCCCGCTCTGCAAAAACGGGCCGACAAATTGCCGGCTATGGCTGGCTTCCAGACATTCCTGATTCGCGCGACCATCTATTCGGCGTCAGTCGCCCTGCACCGTCCGGTCTACCCACGTCCGTCGATTTACGCGGGCAATGTTCGGCGGTCGAAGACCAGGGACAACTCGGCAGTTGCACCGCCAATGCGCTCGCGGGAGCGCTGGAATTTCTTGAAAATAAAGATCAACGACCTTTTCAAGACCTGAGCCGGTTATTCATTTACTACAACGAGCGCGTGGTGGAGCATACCGTGAAGGTGGATTCCGGAGCAATGTTGCGCGATGGGATTAAGACGCTTGCGGCCAGCGGTGTCTGCACGGAGGCAAAGTGGCCTTACCTTATTAATCGTTTTGCGTTGAAACCGGCCCCGGCTTGTTATGCCGATGCTCGCAAGCACAAGATTACCTCCTACCAACGGCTCCTGTCTTTGGACGACATGCGCGCCTGCTTGGCGGCCGGCTTTCCATTTGTCTTCGGATTCACCGTCTATGAAAGTTTTGAATCCTCCCAGGTGGCGCAAAGCGGTGTCGTTCCCATGCCGCGCCCGACCGAACGCACCCTGGGCGGCCATGCCGTGATGGCGGCCGGCTATGACGACAATAAGAAGAAATTTATCGTGCGTAATTCTTGGGGCCCGGCATGGGGATTAAGCGGATACTTTATGATGCCTTATGCGTATCTTGAGAACCGCAATCTTTCTGACGATTTTTGGACGATTCGACAAGGGTCCGATCTATAAACTTCACCACGGTCGACGTTCTCGCCATGCCATTTGTTAAAATTGTTCAATGACCATCACCCAAAAGGACGTTGAACACGTCGCGCGATTGGCGCGGCTTTCTTTGACGGCGGAGGAAAAAGAGCTCTACAGGGCGCAGCTGGAGTCGATCCTCGGCTACGTTGAAAAACTGAAACAGCTTGACACCGACAATGTCGCTCCCACGCTCCATGTTTTGCCCCTTTCAAACGTCTGGCGGAAGGATAAGGCCGAACCGAACCGCCTCTCGACACCGGACGAGCTTTTGGCGAACGCGCCGGAACGCGAGGGTCCATTTTTCAAAGTGAAAAAGGTTATTGAATGACAGCGAATTCGTTCACCGCCTCGGACATGGCGGACCACGTTCGGCGCGGCGAGATGACCGCTGAAGCCGCGACCATGGCTTGCCTCGAGAAAATTCGCTCGTCCGAACCCGAGATCCACGCCTTCAATGAGACCTTCGACGATCATGCGCTCGAGCAAGCCCGGGCGATTGACCAGCGAATTGCGGCGGGAGAAAATCCTGGACGGTTCGCCGGCGTACCGATCGCCATTAAAGACAATTTGCTTATTCGCGGCGAGCATTGCACCTGCTCATCCAAAATACTTGAAAACTATGTCGGCACGTACGATGCGACGGTGATCAAACGGCTCCGCGATTCCGGCGCCATTTTTATTGGTCATACCAATTTAGATGAATTCGCGATGGGATCGTCGACGGAGAATTCCGCGTTTCATACGACTAAAAATCCCTGGGACCTTTCGCGCATTCCGGGAGGCTCCTCGGGGGGCAGTGCGGCGGCGGTGGCCGCGCGCATGGCGCCGGTCTCGCTCGGCAGCGACACCGGCGGCTCGATACGTCAGCCCGCGGCACTCTGCGGCGTGCTGGGACTTAAGCCGACGTATGGACGGGTTTCCCGGTTTGGGCTGGTCGCTTTCGCTTCCTCGCTCGATCAAATCGGCCCCTTCTCGACCACCGCCAAGGACGCGGCACTCCTCTTGCAAGTCATCGCCGGTCAAGACGATCAGGATTCAACGAGCGTCGCCGAGAACGTCCCAGACTACGTGGCAGGGCTCGGCCGCAGCCTGAAAGGTCTGCGCATCGGACTTCCCAAGGAATATTTCATCGGCGGGCTGGATCCGGAAGTCGAGAAGGCCGTTCGCGAAGCGGTCAAAGCGCTCGAATCTTTAGGAGCGGTTGTCAAAGACATTTCGTTGCCGCATACGGATTATTGTCTTGCCGTCTACTACATATTGGCCCCGTCGGAAGCGAGTTCCAACTTGTCGCGCTTTGATGGCGTGCGATATGGCTACAGCGCGCGGGAGTCCGGCAACTTAATGGCCCTCTATGAACGCAGCCGCGGCGAAGGCTTCGGGCCCGAGGTAAAACGGCGTATCATGCTCGGGACTTACGCGCTCTCCTCGGGTTACTACGACGCCTATTATGCCAAAGCCCAGAAAGTGCGCACGCTAATCAAAGAAGATTTCGACAAGGCGTTTCAGGACGTCGACATCATTGCCACGCCCACGACGCCCACGGCCGCGTTCAAACCCGGCGAAAAAGTCTCCGATCCGCTACAAATGTATTTATCCGATATCTTCACGATCTCCTGCAACTTGGCGGGCCTGCCGGGCCTGAGCATGCCTTGCGGATTTACGAAGGACCGGTTGCCGATCGGTCTCCAGCTGCTTGGCAAACCTTTCGACGAAGCCACTCTGCTTTCGGTCGCGCACGCCTATGAGGCGCAGCACGACTGGAACAAACAAATTCCCACCGCACGGGTAACCGCCTAATGGCTTCCAAAACCAAATTCGAATTTTCCGCCGGCGGAATCGTTCAGGACGGCGCAAAATTTTTGATGGTCAAAGTGGAGAACCTGGAGGGCCAGACGCTCTGGACGTTTCCCAAAGGGCACATCGAAAAAGGTGAAACTTCCGAGCTAGCGGCCGTTCGCGAAGTGGAAGAAGAAACAGGGTACCAATGCGAAATCATTAGCTCCTTTGAACGCGTGCAGTATTGGTTTAAACGCGAGAAATCCTTAACGCGCAAAACGGTCAACTGGTTTTTAATGAAGCCAATCAAAAAGACCGGCACGTTTGATCCGGAAGAAATATTGGACACCCGCTGGGTCACCCTGAATGAAGCCCTCAGCCTCGCCCGCTACCGCTCGGACAAGAAACTCTTGGCGAAGCTTTTAGAAACGACCTCGGCGCACGACGCCCAAGGCGGCGGGCCCCCGCCGCACCCTGACCTGGGTCCTTTTCCGGAGTCGAAAAAGTAAGAGGGCTATGACTTTCGAACCCGTCATCGGCCTGGAAGTGCACGTGCAACTCAAAACAGAATCCAAATTGTTTTGCCGCTGCTCGACCGGCTTCGGCGCCGAACCGAACTCCCAAATTTGTCCGATCTGTTGCGGCCATCCCGGCGTCCTGCCCTATCTCAATGAAAAAGCCGTGCAACTTCTCGTGCGCGCCGGGCTAGGGGTACAATGTCGCATTTCCCCTCATTCCGTATTTTCGAGAAAACAGTATTTTTATCCCGACTTGCCAAAGGCCTATCAAATTTCGCAATTCGATCTGCCGCTGGCGATTGACGGTCATATCGATATTGTCGACGGCAAAGGCAACACAAAACGGATCCGTATTCACCGCATCCATATGGAAGAAGATGCCGGAAAACTGGTGCATGCGGTCGGCGCCCGGGCGCTCAGCTATTCGCTCGTCGATTTAAATCGCGCTGGCATTCCCCTGGCCGAGTGCGTGACCGAACCGGATCTCAGCACTCCGGAAGAAGCCTACGCCTATCTAACCCAGCTCAAGGCGATTCTCGAGTACCTAGAGGTTTCCGATTGCGATATGGAGAAGGGATCGCTGCGCTGCGACGCCAATATCTCGTTACGTCCCGTGGGCCACAAAGTCCTGGGCACAAAAGCCGAAGTAAAGAATCTGAACTCCTTTAAAGCCGTCAAGGATGCGTTGCATTATGAAATCCTTCGGCAAATGGAGGTGTTGAATACGCAGGGCCGCGTCGTGCAGGAAACCCGGCTATGGGATGAGGGACGCGGGGTGACGGAGACGATGCGCTCGAAAGAGGAAGCCCACGATTACCGCTATTTCCCCGAGCCCGACCTTGTTCCCTTGGCCCTGGGGGATGCGTTTGTCACGTCCATAAAAGCAACTTTGCCCGAACTTCCCGATCAGAAACGCCGGCGATTTGTAACCGAGTACAAACTTTCCGATTACGATGCGGGGGTGCTCGTGGGCGATCAATCGCTGGCGGCGTATTTCGAAACGGCGATCAAACAAACGGGACCGGAAGCGGCCAAGCCTGTTTCCAATTGGATTACGAATGAGCTTCTGGCGCGGCTGAACGCAACGAAAAAATCGATTGCCGAATCTCCCGTCACCGGCGAACAATTGGCTGGGCTGATTACGCTCATTCAAAAAGGCACTATCTCCGGGAAAACCGCTAAGGACGTCTTCGGTGAGATGTTTGACACCGGCGGCGACGCCGCCGCCATAGTTCAAGCCAAAGGCCTCCTGCAAGTCGGCGACGAAACGTCGATCGGTCAGTGGTGCGACGAGGCCATCGCCGAAATGCCCAAGGCCGTGGAAGAATTTAAAGCCGGCAAAGAACGCGCCGTCGGCTCGATTGTCGGCCTCGTGATGAAAAAAAGCCAAGGCAAAGCCAACCCGCAGATCGTCAATCAGCTCTTGCAGAAGAAACTGAACGCCACCAACCTTTAATCTTCGATCATCTGGGAGCCCCAGGATCAGCGGCAAAATGGCCGTTCCGTCGGCGGTATCGCCGACGATGCGTCATCGATCCAACCTTTTTTTTCAACCGCCTTGCATGAGAACCACCCTCGAGACCGCTGTAGGGCACCCTGTTAACGTTCATTAACATTCCTCCGCCCGAGAATAGAATGGTTCTTAATTATTAAATTTAACCTGCTGTTCATTCTCCCGCAACGCCTGCGTAATACGGGCCTGATACAAATGGGTATGAGACGATGCGGATGGATAAGGCTGAGCGCAACCGTACTAATCGGGCTACGTTTTTTAGGCGCTTCAGCCCTCCAAGCCATGCCGATGAACTATACCTCGCAGATTAAGTCCCAGGAAAGCGCGTACCATTCACCCGAAGACTTTTTTAATTCACTTCCTATCGTAAGAGCGATTCCCCATTCTTTCCTGATGGGAGACAACTACAAAGTCCACGTCAATTTTAAGGAACTTCAAATTGAGCATGTGGCGTCGCGATCGCGGGTTCCGGCCGCGCAGCACCCCTGTATGATCGGCCTGAGTTATATGGCGCCCGTCGGCAGCCTTTTCACCACGCGCTTGGATGTTCCCCTTCTGCATAACCAAGCGGTCTCCGGCGCTCCCTGGGCGATGAACTCGCTGGGCGACTACGAATTAAAATTGTCACGGAGCGCCATAGAAGCTTCCTCGATCCGCCTGGTCGCTTCCGCCCGCTTCTAAGTCCTGTTATAATTCCTGCATGGCCGCACCCAAGCGCCGCCGGCAGGCGCCAAAGCACTCGCGCAAATCCCTCGACCCCCGCCAGCATGAGGTATTCCTTAATTCAATCCTCGAGAATATTCCGGATATGATTTTTGTCAAAGACGCGAAGGATCTGCGGTTCGTGCGTTTCAATAAGGCAGGACTGAAGCTTCTTGGAGTCACGACACGCGAAGTGATCGGCAAAAACGACTACGACTTTTTCCCGAAAGATGAAGCCGACTTTTTCACACAGAAAGACCGAGACGTGCTGGCGCGAGGCAAACTCGTCGAGATCGCCGAGGAACCGATTCACACCCGAAGGGGTGTCCGCATTCTTCATACTAAAAAAATTCCGATTCTCAACGAAGCGGGAGAGCCCCAATATTTACTCGGCATTTCCGAAGACATCACCGACCGACGCCAGGCCGCCGAAGCGCTGCAACAAGCCAATACAACCTTGATGGCCAAAAACCAGGAACTTGAATCGTTCACTTATTCCGTTTCTCATGACCTCCGCGCGCCGCTGCGTGCCATCGAAGGGTTTGCGCAGATATTACTGGAGGAGGCGGCCGCCCACTTAAACGACGAAGACCGGCGCCTGCTAAATATTATTCGCGCCAACACGCTGCAAATGTCGCAGCTCATCGACGACTTGCTGGCGTTTGCGCGGATTGGGTCGAAAAGCATCGGGAAATCCCGCGTTCCGATGGACGACCTGGCAAAATCCGTTGTCGCGGATCAACAAAAATTAGACGACCGTCCGGCCACGATTAAGTTTCACCCCCTTGAGGATGCGTATGGCGACAAAGCCTTGTTGCGCCAAGTATTGGTGAACTTAATTAGCAACGCCTTCAAATTCACGCGTTTAAGCCCCGCCGCCTGCATCGAGATCGGATCCAAAAAAACCGATCGGGAGATCATTTACCACGTGCATGATAACGGTGTAGGATTTGACATGCGCTACGCGGACAAGCTGTTCGGTGTTTTCGAGCGCCTGCATACGAGCGACCGATTCGAGGGCACGGGCGTCGGACTGGCGATCGTTCAGCGAATTATCCAAAAACATGGGGGCCGGGTGTGGGCCGAGGGACGCGTGCATGCGGGCGCGAAGTTTTACTTTAGTTTGCCATTGCCGGCCGCCGGGGAGGGATAATGGATAGGCTGGATGCCGTCGACGTGCTACTTGTCGAAGACAACGACAGCGATATGGAGCTGACGACCCGAGCGCTCAAGAAGCAGGACATCGCGCAGCATTTGCATGTCGTCAAAGATGGCGCCGAGGCGCTCGACTTTCTTTTTGCCACCGGTGTCTATGCGGGACGCGAACTCCAAAAACTTCCGAAGGTGATTTTTTTGGATTTAAAACTGCCCAAAATAAGTGGTCTCGAAGTGCTCCGGCGGATTAAATCTCAACGGTTGACAAAGAAGATCCCTGTGGTCGTCCTGACCTCCTCCCAGCAAGAACGCGACATCTCCGAGTGCTACGAGTTGGGGGTCAATAGCTACGTCGTCAAACCCGTCGATTTCGCCAAGTTTACGCAATCGGTCGGGGAAACGGGCCGTTATTGGCTCACGCTGAACCAGCCTCCCTTTTAAACGATGTCTCTTCACTATTTGGTTGACGGGTTCAATCTGCTTTTTGCGCTACCCGAGATTCCCACCGGTTCCTGGGAGGCAAAACGAGCCGCCCTCGTTGAATGGATCTCGACGAATCGTCCCCAGGGAAATAATTCCTTAACCATTGTCTTCGACAGCCGGCAAGGCTTGGGCGACCGATCGACGTCGGCGCAACTCGAGATCGTCTACACCGCAGGTGAAACCGCCGATGATTGGATCAGCGCCAAGGTCCGCTCCGTCGCCAATCCACGAATTGTCGTGGTTGTCTCGAACGACCGCGGCATTCACACCCTGGTTCGAGGGACGGGCGCTAAGGTGGTCACCTCCGACGCGTTCATTCAGGCCGCGCGTAAAAAATCTCTGCCCTCGCATCCGCCCAGTTTACCCGACGATCTTCACGACATCACGGACGAATTTAAAAAGAAATGGTTGTAACGCCTAACCGCTGTTACCGCGGCTTGTAATACGTTAAAGCCTCAGGGACTTGTTGTTGGATGTTGGAAATACGTTGTGCGTCGGCAGGATGGTCGGAGAGAAATACCGGTGGGGCTTGGCCGGAATTGGCCCCGGACATGCGTTGCCAGAAGGCGACCGCGCCGCGGGGGTCGTAGCCGGCCTTCGCCATGAGAATTAATCCGATGTGGTCGGCTTCGGACTCCTGTTTACGGTTATGCGGCAACCCCACGCCGATTCCATAGGCCATGTTGACCAGCGAGAGCGCGCCGCTGTTCTGAATAACCCCGGCCGATACCGCCACCTGCTCGAGGAATCCCGTCAGTTGTTGTTCGCTCATTCGTTCGGCGCCATGACGCGCCAGGGCGTGAGCCGTTTCGTGACCCAGCACGACGGCCAGTCCATTATCGTCTTTGGTGAGCGGGAGAATACCGGTATAGACCGCAATGCGCCCGCCCGGCAGGCAAAAGGCGTTGATCGTTTTAGGATCGTCGATCACCGTAAATTCCCAATGGTAATCGGGCCGGTTCGCGGCCTCGGCAATCCTCCGGCCCACACGTTCGACTTGGGCATTCAGTGCCGGGTCAGAGGAAATTTTGTTTTTGGTCTTTACGTCAGTATAAGCGAGAGCCCCTACCTGATCTTCTTGGGAAGGCGAAACGATATTGAACTGGTTGCGGTTGGTATAGGGAACCGTCGCGCAACCCGGCAGGAAAGCCGCGACCACTACGACCGACGCCAATCGGGAACTAATGCTCATCAGAAGCATTTTATCTTGTAGGAGCGACGCTGCCAAGCATTGGCTTCAGGAATCTGTTTGTATAATCCTTCTCGACGGTAGTATCTCATGACTCGTCAACGATTATCAGCAGCCGAGGTCCGCACTCTTTTGCGCGCGCTCAAGGGATGGAGGGTGGCTAACGGCCTTCTCCGAAAAACCTTTACCTTCTCGGGTTTCCTACCCGCGATGGTATTTGTGAACTATGTCGCCCGGGAAGCCGAGCGCATGGACCATCACCCGGATATCCTGGTGCACTATAAAGAGGTGACGTTGACTCTTTCGACGCACTCGGCGGGTGGCCTCACGAAAAAGGATTTTACGCTCGCCTCTCGCATCGATCGGTGAGCGAATAAACCGGCGGCTCACGGCTCTAAGAGATGACCCTTTTATGTACTCCAATTCCCGCATCGAATCGTTCGAGCAATGCCCGCGGAAATATAAATTTCGTTATGTCGACAATCTGCGCATGGACACGGAGGGCATCGAAGCCTTCGTCGGCAAACGCGTCCATGAAAGCTTGGAAAAGCTTTACCGCGACCTCAAGTTAACGAAGCTCAATTCGCTGGAAGACATCCTTGCTTTCTACGAAAGCCAGTGGGAGAAAAACTGGCACTCCGATATCCGCGTCGTCCGTACCGATTTTACCCCCGGTCATTACTTCGGGCTGGGTCGACAGTGTTTGAGCGATTATTACAAGCGCTATCACCCCTTCGATCAAACGAAAACGCTCGGCTTAGAAGAGCGCATTGAATTCAAATTAACGGAAGGAACGAAGACTTATGCCTTGCAAGGTTATATCGACCGACTGAGCTGGCACCCCGGCACAGAAATGTATGAGATCCACGACTACAAAACAGGCAATTCGCTGCCTACTCAGGAAGAAGCCGATCAGGACCGTCAGCTCGCTTTGTATCAGCTGGGATTAATGCAGCGCTGGCCGGACGCCAAAAATATTCGCTTGGTTTGGCATTACCTTGTATTCGACAAAACGATCGTCTCGACGCGCACCCGAGCCGACCTAGAGACGCTTGAAAAAGAAGTGTTGGCCGTCATCCACCAGATCGAAGCCGAGGCGCAGGTCGGGCGATGGGACGTTCGCGTGAGCCGGCTATGCGAGTGGTGCGAATACCGTCCGCTGTGTCCGGCCCACAAACACCCCGTCGAGATGGAAGCGCTGACCCCAAACGAATACTTGCAAAATACGGGTGTGCAGCTTGTGCAACAGTATGCCGCGCTTGAAAGCCAAAAAAACGATCATCAAGCCGCGATCAAGATGCTCGAATCCGAGCAGAAGCAAATGGAAGAAGCGGTCGTGGCTTACGCCGACCGCGAAGGATTGATGACGATCGACGGCCCCGACTACCGCCTACTTGTTCGCTCCGACGATGACTGGAAGGTGCCACGGAAAGCGGAAGACCCGTTCGCCTGGGAGCTTCTGCGGACCACGCTCAAAAATGCCGGCAAGCTTGAGGATGTATCGACCGTCAACGGGGCGATGCTGAAGTATGCCGTAAAGCGCAACAAATGGCCCGAGGCGCTGGTAAAGTCCATCCTGGGTTTAATTCCCCGTACCACGCGCAAGACGGTATCCCTTCTTAAGAAGTCATGAACCGATCGGGCTATTCGATTGCCGCCCTCTTATTAATCGCTACCACCCAGGCCATGGCCGTTCCGCACGTTTACTTTTCTTCGCATGACGACGTCCAGCTGCAAGTTTTAACGGCCATTGATGGCAGCCGTCGTTTCCTGGATGCAGCGCTTTTCGAATTGTCGTCACCGGTCTTGGCCCAGGCCTTGCGTCGCGCGGCCCAAAGAGGCGTCTCGGTCAGGCTTTTAACGAGCGAAGGGCATACCCCACCGCTCGTGGCAGAAGGTTGGAACCCGCTTTTGCAAATCCGTACGCTCGGCGGTCGTCAAGGCCGTCATGGAGCGATGCACAACAAGTTCGCCGTTTTCGACCGCGATCACCTCGTGACGGGATCGTTCAATTGGACGAGCGGCGCCGAATACGTGAACTACGAAAATGCGCTTTTTGAAGACGATCTCGGGATCGTCAATGCTTACAGTGATCAATTCGAGGTGCTGTGGAATAAGGCGTGGACGAAATCCACGCCGGTGCGGCACCCCCATAAGAAAAACCCAAAGAAAAAGCGTGGAAAACAAAAATACCGATTTAATCATCTTTGACCTAGGCCGGGTCTTAATTGATTTCGATTTTCGCCGCGTTATTCGCCGCCTACGGCTGCACAGTGCGCTGAGTGAAAAGCAAATCCACGATTTCTTTATCGGCACTCCACTCTGGGACGCCTTTGAACGGGGGCGCTTCTCGCCGGAAGTTTTCTTTAAAGAATTATCTCGCGAATTGGGTTTGAAGAAAATCGATTTTGCCGCCTTCACCGAGGTATGGAATAATATTTTTACGGAGAAGCACGATACCGTGGCGTTGCTGCGCCAATTGAAAAATCATTACCGCACGGCTATTTTGTCCAACGTCAACGAAATGCACTGGATGCATGTGAAACGTCGGCACTCGTTCATCGAATGGTTCGATTATCCCGTGGCCTCGTACGCCGTTGGTTTGCGCAAGCCGGAGGCGGCCATTTTTCGATATATTTTGCAGCTGGCGGGCGTCGCGCCGTGCCGTGCCGTTTTCATCGACGATCTGGAGACCCACGTCTTGGCGGCGCGTTCCCTCGGGATCCGCGCTTACCAGTTCATCAACGCGCGCCAACTCCAAAGCGACATTGAGGATTTACTATGACCAAAATAATCCCGTCGTTCCGTTCCGTTGTTACGACCTGCTGGGGAGACAAAAAGGGTAAATGTCGCTCACGGTTTTTCTTTGGTTTTTTATTGGCCTGCGCGTTGCCTCCGGTGCGGGCGGCGGGTCCACCTTTGGATGCGACAGCGCAAGCCGCCTGGAGTCAGCGTGACAAACCGGGCGAAATGAAAAAGGCGATCGACGCTTGGAGAACGGCATCGACGGAAAATCCTTCTCACCCGGAGTTGCTCATCCCATTGGCCAAAGCTTGCAGCGCGGCTTATCGGCATTCTGACGACAAGTCGGAGAAGCTTCATTGGGCCCAGCAAGCCCTCGACTTTGGCGAACAGGCCTCTGCGAAAAATCCGGATCGCGCCGATGCGCAAGCTTACTACGCCGAAGCGCTCGGTCAATACGCCCAAGCGCACAAAGGATTTTCCTCGCTGACCAAAGTGAAGCAGGCCGTGGCGCAGCTCAAAAAAGCGCTCGCGATCGATCCGCATTACGCTTACGCTCATATGCTTTTGGCTGAATTTTACCGCTCGGCGCCGGCCAGTATTTCCGTCGGAGATAAAGTTAAATCCCTCGAAGAAGCGCGGCTTGCGGTACGCTACGGACCGGGCGTGGCGATCAACCATCTCACGCTCGCGCAGGCCCTGCTTGCCAACGGCTTAAAAGCGGAAGGCGAAAGGCAATTGCTAGCCGTTTTGTCGCTTACGCCCCCTCCCGACCAGATTCCAGAGACGCACTCCGATCAAGAAACCGCGCGCGAGCTGCTGAAAGGATTAGGGATATCGCCGCACGTGAGTGAAGGTCACACGTTTGACGAAGCGTCCTGCAAGGCCTTGGGCGGCCAGTGGGGCCCGTTGGGACGGAACCAGGAAAGCGCCTGCAATTTTCCCACACATGAAGGACACAAAACCTGCAACGACCCGGCCCAGTGCCAGGGCGCTTGTGTGGCTGACTCGTCGGTAACGGCTGGCCAGCCCGCATCGGGACAATGCGCCGGCTGGACGAACCCTGCAGGAACGTGCGAGAATGACGTCGTGAACGGCAAAGCAATGGGAACGGTTTGTATCGAGTAATGCTTTCGCGGAGAACAATAGGATGTTTTATCCTAATCATTCTCACGAGCGCCGCGCTTCGCTCCGCACAGGCCCAAGGAATTCTGCCCCCCGTCTCGAGCTCGACGACGGTCCAGGCTTCGGACCAACCCCTTTTAATTGGTGAAAGTCTTTCGCATTCCTTAGCCGTCCTCGATTCCAGCGGGACTGAGCGCGCCCTTTATTCGTTTAAATCGCCGCTCGATGTTTTTGTCGTGGAATTTCTTTCGAGTAACTGCGCGGATGATCAAAAAGCGGCCGGGGCTCTGCGTAAACTCTATGAAAATTATCACGGCTGGCACGTCGCTTACGTCGCGCTAGCGCCGTCGCCCGATGAGAACGCCAACCTAGCGGCATTCCTGACTAAAAATGCGATCCCCTCAACAATGGTCACGGATCCCAAGGGACTCGTGCGCCGAGCGCTCAAGTTGACCGCCACACCCGAAGTCTTAATTTTTGACGAAGCCGGCGTGCTGCGCTACCGCGGTCCTGTAACCGGCCCGGCCCGTGCCGATGAGGCGTTGGATACGATTATCGGACATGTCGAGTCCGTTCCCACCCCGGAGCCCGCGAACCTTCCGGGTTGTCGCGTACCCTAAATGTTGCGACTGTTGCGCTTTTTCCCCACCCGCTGGTGGAGCCTTCGCGCTTGGAAAACCTGGAACGAGTATATCCATTGGCGGAAGGAAACCTATGGAGTCTATTTCCCGGACGGCCAGGAAAATCCTCAAGCCTTAAGAGCCATGTGGAAACAATTCCCCTCCTACTACCGCTGGTTAGGCGAGATGGATGACTTGAGACATCAAAAAATCAATAGCGATCCGCCTCCCGGAAGACCAACGTGATCACCCCAAGAGGCCTGTAAAGTTGATGGAGCCTTTACTGTTAAATTCGAACTCATTTCTTTGGAAGCCGAGAGCCGATCGAACGACCGAATCGCTCCGATGAATAACGGCGGCCTCTCTCCGTTCTTTCGGTGGCCCGCCAAATTTCGCTCGCGCAAGAAAAAAGGAATTCTTTTAATGGTCGGCTGACCCAGACTCATCCTCTCGCCTCACGTCCACGGCACATCAACGGCGTCGCCGCCGACGTCGTCCCTCTCGCACTTCAAGAGCAGCTGCTAGCGTCGGCGTCGCCAGCGGCAGACGACCTCTAAAAGCCAAACATGGCGGGCTTCCCCTCCCCACCCCCCCTTGGCCATTCGGGCACGTTCTCGCGGCTCAACGTCAACGGCCATCGCAACGGCAAGGTTACCCCCCTCGCCAAGTGGGCCGACTACTGGACCCCTAAATCGACAATAAGAGTAAAGCGAATATAAGTAGTACATTTTATATTTGACTTACATTATATAATATGATACATATTAGTGCTTTGGTAATCTATTTAGGAGGATACGCTATGAATCAGCCAGTGGCTATGTCGACGGTCACAGTCAAAGGGCAGGTAGTAATCCCTGCCAAACTCAGGAAGAAAGTTGGCCTGAAAAAGGGAACACGCGTGTATATGGAAGAACGAAATGGTGACATCATTATTCACCCCGCAACGCCGGAATTCTATGACCGCGCTTGCGGTGTTCTCAAAGGCAACAAGCTCGCTGACGCATTGCGGGAGTTCAGGCTGGAGGATAAAGAGCGGTAGGAACATCGAATTGAAAAAAGATAAGGTACTCGACAGTTACGCGCTTCTAGCGTTTTTTGAAGGCGAAGTCGCAGGCGAGAAAGTTCGCGATATCCTCAAGGATGCCGCCGAACACGACCGTGAACTGTGGCTTTCTGTCATCAACTGGGGTGAGATTCTGTACATCATCGAACGAGAAGCCGGTAAAGATAAACGCGAAGATATAGCCCGCTTAATGAGTCAGATGCATATCAGCATCATAGATGCAGACCAAGAGATAACCGCACAAGCGGCCTCATACAAAGCAAAAGGTCGCATATCCTATGCCGATTGCTTTGCCGCAGCATTGGCCAAGCAAAAAAAAGCCGAGCTAGTCACCGGTGATTCCGAATTTAAAGCACTCGAAAATGAAATAAAAATTCACTGGCTATGAATTCTACGCCTATATGATTTTGTTCGCTCCGCTCTCGGTCTCCAAGGAAATGAGTTCGAATTCACAGTAAAGGCTCCGCCAACTTGAAACCAAAAAGAACAGACATCGGTCACCTGAGGGTGTCAGCAGTATGCTGTTCCCCAGGTGTGCCGCCAAGTTTTAGGTCAATTGACTGGTTTTCCAATGTTTCGGGTATCTTCCGGAGGTGGCGTCCAATGCTTACGGTTGACGTGCTGGTAGATGCTCCAAGGTAGTATAACTGTGTTCGCAGCGGCGCTTAGAGGCAGATCGATAATCGCTGCGGTGGCAACGATAGGGCTCAAAAACATTGCTGTTCCCTCCGTGAAAACCCAAGGGATCAGGCGCAGATCACAGCGCGCCCCACTGTACAGGAATACAGGTTCGTTTTGTAGCGGACTTCCGTTGCATAATTGTCTCGGGTCTCGCTTGGTAACGATTGTCTGGCAACCGACCAGACTGAAGAGCACGATCAATAGTGCAAAAGATTTCATCCGTTAGGCCCTACTCGCTCGGTATTCTACCTCTGACGCCCTACATTTTCGCCCCCCGGTTCGCTTTCCAATGCGAGCCGTACGCAATCCCATTCCGCTTTTGGCGGTACCGTAGGATTTGCAACACGTACGTTTTGGTGAACTTGCGCATTAGAAGCAGCACCTTCAAAAGGAGCGCCGGCGCTCCGGGGCGACGGCTCGCGGAACGAAGTTTTAGTGGGCCGCTCCTGTCTTTAGGGCACTGAGCGCTGCGTCGTAGTTCGGCGGGGTCGTGACTTCCTTCACGTATTCGGCATACTGCACGATATCGTTCGCGTCTACGACAAATACCGCGCGCGCGAGCAGGCGGAGTTCCTTGATCAGACAGCCGTACGCTTTTCCAAACGATGCATCGCGGTGATCGGAAACTGTTTTCAAATCCTTGATTCCTGCCGTTTGGCAGAAGCGGCCTTGGGCGAAAGGAAGATCCATGCTGATCACGAGCGTTTCGACGCCCGTCAGCTTGACCGCTTCCTGATTGAAGCGACGAGCCTCGGTATCGCAGACGGGCGTATCGAGAGAGGGGACCGCGATGAGCAGTCGGGTTTTGCCTTTGCTTGAGGCGAGCGTGACGGGCGACAAGTCGCCGGCCAGCACGCTGAAATCGGGAGCTTTTTGTCCGACCGTAATCTGTGTTCCAACCAACGTCAGCGGATTGCCTTTGAATGTGACGACGCCTTTCGTTTCTGTGTCCATGTATGCCTCCTATAAGTTGTTTGCTATCGATTGATTATACTACCGGCCCACCCTCGTGATTTGCCAGGATTCGTAGCCCAGATGACGCTCAATCGCTTCGAAAAGCGCCGCGGTCGGAGACACCCGCAATTCGGTTTCGACGATAATCGGGCCCGTGGCGGCGGTGGGGATTTCCAAGCAGACGCGGCAGGATCCCGGATGGCGGGCCAAGGTGTCGCGCAATTCTTGGAGAATCGTTTCGCCCGTTGACAGCGACGTGCGCACCAGCAGCTCGCTAACGTACTTTTCGCGCGCGGCGGCCAGGGGCACCATATCTTCGACAATAATTTCGGCGCTACCCTCAAGGTTGTTATTCACGCGCCCGGTTATGACCATCATCTCAGTTGGCTTAAGATGTTGCGAAAGTCCACCGGCATAGGCTTTTGGAAATATCACGAGATCCACTTCCCCGTCCATATCCTCAAAGCGCGCCCTGGCGTAGGGTTCCTTTTTGGCTTTGGTCACGAGCCGCCGAACATTGCTCAGCATGCCCGCCACGCGAACTTGCGCGTTGCCTCCGGGCGGTAATTTGTTCAGTCGGTGACTGGCAAAAAGTCCCATCTCGGAATGGTAACGCGCCAGTGGGTGTCCCGACAAATAAAAACCCAGCACTTCTTTCTCAAAATTCAGCAATTCATGGTCCGACCATTCGGGCACTTTGGGCATGTCTCCGGAGGCCGTTTTGACCGGTATGGCCTGAGGGGCCATTTCCTTCCACTCAAAAAACGAGCTTTGTCCGCGCGAAGCCTCGTCACGGATTTTAACGGAGCGCGCCATCACCGTATCAACGAGCGCCAGCAGATGCGGACGCGACCGACGCGGCACATCGTCAACAAGGGCATCCATGGCTCCCGCTTTAATCAGCGATTCCAGCACCTTGCGGTTCGCCATGCGTAAATCAATTCGCTGGCAGAGATCTTGAAGCGAAACGAAATCCTCGCCGGCTTGGCGCACGGCGACGATCGAATCGACCGCGCCCGACCCGACATTCTTGACGGCCAGAAGGCCAAAGCGAATGGCGCCCCCGATACCCTGCATCGGCTTGCGTGATGACGCCCGGCGTTCGCGGGCTTTAGGAGTGCTACCGGCGGGAGCTTTCACGGGGGCCACTTCTTCCGGGAGCGTTTCGATCGAAAAATCACTGAAGGATTTTCGCACGTCCGGTGGCAGCACCTTGATTCCCATGGCCTGTGTCTCGGCCAGAAATATCACAAGCTTCGAATCTTCTTCTTTACCAATCGCGCTATGTCCAATTTCGCTCGTCAACACGGCGGCCATAAACTCGACGGGAAAATTGGCTTTGAGATAGGCGGTCTGGTAAGACACAAGCCCGTAGGCCGTGCTGTGCGATTTATTAAAACCATAGCCGCCGAAGGTCACGATCTGTTCGAAAACCGTATGCGCGATTTTCTCCGAAATGTTCTTCGCCTTGGCGCCTTCCATAAATAGCCCGCGGAGTTTTTCGATTTCCTCTGGAATCTTTTTGCCCATGGCCTTGCGCAAGATGTCGGCTTGGCCCGGCGTAAAGGCCGCGAAGACTTGGGAGATCTGCATCACCTGTTCTTGATAAAGGATGACGCCGTAGGTTTCCTTGAGCACGGGCTCGAGCAGGGGATGGTCATACTTAATTGTCGCGGCGTTGTGTTTGCGTTTAACGAACTCTTCGAGCATCCCGGCGCCCATCGGACCCGGCCGGTAGAGCGCGATCAGCGCGATGATTTCTTCGAACCGGCTGGGAGCGAGCTTGCGCAAAAGATCGCGCATGCCGGTCGATTCCAACTGGAAAACCCCAATCGCGCGCGCGTCCTGTAAGAGCTTAAACGTGGCCGGGTCGTCCAGTGGGATTTTCTCAATATCGAACCATTTATCGTTATTCCCCCCGGACGCTGAGGGGGAGCCGATGTTCGATCCCCCTGCAAAATCCGCAGGGGAGGACCGGAGAGAGTCGCGCTTGTATCGTGCATTGATCTGCCGGCATGCGTGGTCGATGACGGTCAGCGTCCGGAGGCCTAAAAAGTCCATTTTCAACATGCCCAGCTTGAGCAGGCTTTCGTCGTTGTACTGGGTAGTGATGACGTCTTTCGAGCCCCTCCCCAGGGGGACATAGTCGGTCAAATCACCTTTTCCGACGACGATGCCCGCGGCGTGGACACCGGTGTGCCGCTTGAGACCTTCGAGGCGTTGGGCAATGGTCAGCAGCCGTTCAATCTCAGGGTTTTTTCGGCACTCCTGCTGAAGCTCGGGCACATTTTTGCGCGCCATTTCGATCGTCGTGCCCAGTTCGCGGGGAATTAACTTGGCGATGCGGTCGACTTCTTGCAGCGGCAAACCTAGCACGCGGCCAACGTCGCGCACCACAAGCCTGGCCAGCATCGATCCAAAAGTGATGATTTGAGCCACGCTCTTCTCGCCGTATTTTTGGCGCACATATTGAATGATCTTGTCGCGTCCTTCGTCGGAGAAATCGATATCCAAATCCGGCATCGTGCGACGATCGGGATTGAGAAAACGTTCGAAGAGCAATCCATACGCCATCGGGCAAATATTGGTAATGCCGAGAACATAGGCGACAAGCGATCCTGCGCCCGACCCACGCCCCGGCCCCACCGGCACGCTGCTTTTACGGGCGTAATTCACAAAATCCCAAACGATCAAAAAGTAAGTGGAAAATCCCATTTTGCGAATCACCGAGAGTTCGTAACGCAGCCGCTCTATATGGGCCGTCGAGTGGTACCGCTTCTCGAGCCCTTCCATGCAGAGCTTTTCAAGATAAGAATCGGGCGAATCACCGACGGGAACGTCGTAGTCCGGCAAGAGCATCTGGTCGAAGCGAATCTCGACATTGCAGCGTTCCGCGATTTCAAGCGTTGCCTTGACGGCTTCCGGGCAAGCCTTGAACAGTTGGTGCATTTCTTCGGCTGATTTGTAGTAAAACTCCTCGGCGTTGAAGCGCAGGCGGTTGGGTTCAGCCAGGTTCGATCCCGTGCCGATACAGAGGAGCGCGTCGTGCACCGGCGCGTCTTCTTTTTTCAGGTAATGACAATCGTTTGTGGCGACGAGTTTGATTCCCGTGTGCTTGGAGAGCTCCAGCAGTTTTTCGTTCAGGCGGCGTTGATCCGCCAGACCGTGATCCATTAGCTCGAGATAATAATTTTCCTTGCCGAAGATCTCCTGATACTCGCCCACGATTTTCAAGGCTTCGGCACCTTTATCCGCCAGAAGCGCTTGGGCGAGTTCCCCTTTGAGACATCCGGACAGAACGATTAATCCTTTGCCGTATTGGCGCAAGACTTCTTTATCGACGCGCGGCTTGTAGTAATAGCCTTCCAGAAAACCAATCGACGACAGCTTCAGAAGATTCTGGTACCCCTCGTTGGATTGCGAGAGCACGGTAAAGTGATAAAAGGCGTCTTCCTGGCCGCGGCTGGACGTTCGGTCCAAACGCGATTTGGGTGCCAAGTACATTTCGCAGCCGATGATGGGTTTCACGTTGACGGCCTTGGCCGCGGAGTAAAACTCGATCGCGCCGTAAAGGTTGCCGTGGTCGGTCAGCGCCAGGGCCGGCATTTTCATCTGCGAGACCCATTTGAGCAGTTCGCCGGGCTTCCCTTTCTCGTCGGTAATCCGCGCAGCGCCATCGAGAAGCGAAAATTCGGAATGCGAATGAAGGTGGACGAACTGGGGAATTTCCATAAAACCTTTTGGCCGTCATCCCCTCAAGACTGGGAATGCGCGCGAGCGAGTCTATCTTTTGGCTGTGAGCAAAGCGCTGCCGCGCATCAGCGCTAGGACAATATCGAAATCGGTGATGATGCCCACGAGCTTCTGATCCCGATCGACGACCGGCAGCCGCTGAAATCCCTGCGCGCGCAAGTGCGACGCGGCTTCGATCAGCGAATCGTCGCTGCGGATCCAGCGAATATGCGAATGCATGATGTCCGTCGCCAGGATCAATTTCTCCTGATGCTGGTCGAGACCGGCGAAGGATTGATTGAATAGCGAGGCCAGTTGTCCTTTATCCTCGAGAACGGAGAAGTCGCGCAGCAATTCATAAAAACGCGGCAGAAATAAATCCGTCAAATCGTGGTACGTGATGAACCCGGCAACGCGTTGCGCCGCGTCGACAATCGGC